>DAOUQU010000103.1 GCA_030625445.1 Gammaproteobacteria bacterium | reverse complement strand
TATGCCGGTGCAGCAGCGCGTGCGAATTCCAATGCAGCCCCACAGTCGAAGCCTCAATCTCGCCAACAGCGTGACCCTGATGTTGTATGAAGCATGGCGACAGCAGGGTTTTAGCGGCGCGGTATAGTGGTAGGGTTACCGATCAGCTCTTCAGAAATCACAATCCATAGCAGGAACCAAATTGACAAAGATGAATAGTAATCCACTGCTGGGAGATTTCACGCTCCCTCCATTTGGCAGTATCAAGCCGGAGCATGTCGAGCCGGCGATTGATCATCTGTTGCAGCTGAATCGTGACGGTGTTGAACAGCTGCTGAAGAGAATCGAACAACCCGACTGGAAAAACTTTGTTGAACCCATCGAAGTGATGGATGACCGATTGAATCGTGCCTGGTCACCGGTCAGTCACATGAATTCAGTGATCAACTCCGATGAATTGCGCGAAGCCTATAATGCATGCCTCCCCAAACTCGCTGTCTATGCGACCGAGATGGGGCAGAATCAGCGCTTGTTCAAGGCTTATCAACAGGTGTTGGAGAGCGATGCGGGTCTGGATGGTGCTCAACGCAAGATGCTGCAGAATGTCGTGCGTGATTTTCATCTCTCCGGCGTCGATCTGCCGCAGCAGAAAAAAGAGCGTTTTAAGGAGATCAGTGAGAAGCTCTCCACCCTGACCAGTAAATTCGAGCAGAATCTGCTTGATGCGACGAATGCCTGGACGAAACTGATCACTGATGTGGAGCAGCTTGCAGGGTTGCCGGAGTCTGCACTGGATCTGGCGAAACAGCAGGCCCAACAACGGGATCTTGAAGGCTGGCTGTTGACACTCGACTTCCCCTCCTACTATCCGCTGATGACCTACGCTGATGACAGGGATTTGCGTTATGAGGTCTACCGGGCTTATGTGACCCGTGCTTCCGATCAGGGAGTGTCAGATGTGAAGTGGGATAACTCTGCTGTCATGGAGGAGTTGCTGGCGCTGCGCCATGAGCAGGCGCAGCTGCTGGGTTTCGCCAACTTTGCCGAACGCTCGCTGGCAAAAAAGATGGCGGATTCTACCGAAGAGGTGAAGGCTTTTCTGCAGGATCTTGCGCGTCGTTCACGCCTGCAGGCGCAACAGGAGTATGCGCAGCTGCGGGAGTTCGCCGAGGCAGAGTATGGCGTTGAAGAGCTGGAAGCGTGGGATATTGCCTACTATTCGGAAAAACTGCGGCAGCAGCGCTATAACATTACCCAGGAGGAGTTGAAGCCCTATTTTCCGGAAAACAGGGTGGTCTCCGGCTTGTTTGAAGTGGTGAGACGTCTGTTTGACGTCCACATCACAGAAAAAGAGGACGTCGACTGCTGGCATCCCGATGTGCGTTTCTTCGAGATCAAGGATGCCGGCGGAGTATTGTGCGGCCAATTCTATCTCGATCTCTATGCGCGCCGAGACAAACGCGGCGGTGCCTGGATGGATGAGTGTGTGGTGCGTTTCCAGAGTGAAGCGATGCACCACACGCCTGTCGCCTATCTCATCTGTAACTTCTCGCCGCCCGTGGGTGGCAAGCCGGCGCTGTTTACGCATGAAGAGGTGGAGACGCTGTTCCATGAATTTGGCCATGGTTTGCACCACATGTTGACAAAAATCGATTATCCAGGGGTTGCCGGCATCAACGGCGTTGCCTGGGATGCGGTGGAGCTGCCGAGCCAGTTTCTGGAGAACTGGTGCTGGGAACGGGAGGCGCTTGATGTCATCTCCGCCCACTATGAGACATCCGAACCGATTCCTGGGGATCTCTACCAGCGCATGATTGCTGCAAAGAATTTTCAATCTGCAATGCAGATGGTGCGCCAACTGGAGCTTTCGATTTTTGATTTCCGCCTCTACCTTGAGTATGAGTCGGGTAATGATTCCAATCTTGATCCTAAAACGGGCAGCCGGATCGAAACATTAATTAACCAGGTGCGTGAGCAGGTGTCGGTCGTCAGGCCGCCGCAGTGGAACCGTTTCGCCAATGGTTTTTCGCATATTTTTGCCGGTGGCTATGCTGCAGGCTACTACAGCTATAAATGGGCGGAGGTTTTGTCAGCGGATGCTTTCTCGCTGTTTGAAGAGCAGGGGGTCTTTAATCCGCAGACAGGCAGCGCCTTTAAAACGAATATTCTTGAGAAGGGCGGCTCTGAAGATGCAATGGATCTGTTTGTCGCTTTTCGCGGTAGAAAACCGCAAGTTGATTCACTGTTGAGGCATTCGGGGATTGCGGCATCCAATTAACCGGCCTGGCTCACAGGTGGGCAAGGCCGGTTAAGCCATCCCTGGCAGCCATATTCCTCATTCCTGCGCTCCTGCGTGGGAATGCAGACCCGGTTCAAAGATAACTCCATATGCACTCCCACCGGGAACGGTGGGAACGAGATAAATATAAAACAGCGTGTACGGATGTGCCAAACCTATATTTAAAGAGACCCTCTGAAACAGAGTTAACTTTCACAACGATTCTGTGTTGCGGGATATATAAGAGCGGAGGGATTTTAGGTATATCAGATAATATATGTGTGTTGGTCATCCATAACCATTTGGATATAGGGCTGAGGAGTGAGTAATGAGGGCTGAGAGTAGGTTGTTATTACTCACTACTCAGCACTCACTCCTCAGTCCTTGTCTTTAAATACATCCGCAGTCAAGATCGGGGTTTCTTCGGCCAATCACCTCCAGTGAAGTCGGTGTAGAGTCTGACTTGATGACATCTCCGGACTCATTGCCGGCAAACAGGTCCTCGTTCTGCGGCCATGTTCCTGTGATAGGGTCAACAGAGACAGTCGAAGTTGAGGTGTAGCCCTGGTAATTGACCGTCAGATCGGGATTCCTGAACACATCTTCCCAGTCTGCACTTACGCTTGTCGCTGCAAGCATCAATATTGCTGTTATCATGGTTTTCATAGGATATCTCCTGGTTGTTATACAAAGACCTCTACAATGATTGCATCACTGCGGTCCTGTATATAAAGACAGTGAAAGCACGATTAGCTTACAAATTATTTTTAAAAAAGTTTGCAGTAGTCAGTATGCAGTTTGCAGTAAACACAACAAAGAAAAGTTACAGGTTTATTGAAAAATTTTGCCGTGTGCAACGAACCGATTAGACTTCTGCCAACTGCCAACTGCCAACTGCCAACTGCCAACTGCCATACACGAACAATACACGGTGTTTTTGAGAAGTTACTGAGTCGCTACAGAACTCTTTGAGAAATCGCACAAAGGCCACGTAGATTAAGGTATAATTTTACCGTTCGGTTTCATCTGCTTCTGTGGCATCGGTTGATTTCAAACGTTTCTTTCGATGATGGTTTCGTGGCCAAAAGGTTGTTTTAAATGGAGTGGTTTGCCGGTTTTACCCACAGCATAGGAAACAGTGTCGAGGTTTTTGGCCTGTTTTTCTTCGCCTCTCTGTTTCTCTCTCTGATACTGACTCCTCTCAGTGCTAAATTTGCCTTCCTTGTCGGCGCGGTAGATCAACCAAATCAACGCAGTGTTCATAATCTGGCCATGCCGCGTCTTGGCGGGCTGGGGATGGCCATTGCACTGGGTGTCAGTGTTCTCTTTTTTCTTCCTGTGAATTCGTTCATTGCCGGCTTTCTTGCCGGTCTTGCGTTGATCGTTGCCGTTGGTGTTGCAGATGATATCCTGCAGCTCAAAGCAAGGTACAAGCTCGTTGGACAGATCGTATCTATTCTTCTCTTTATCGCGATCAGCGGCTACCAGGTCAGCAGCTTCGGAGATCTTTTTGGTGCAGGGGAGATTGAATTCGGCGTCTTTGCGCCACTGGTGACGCTGCTGTGTATGCTGGCTATCATGAACGCCCTGAATCTCTCTGACGGGCTCGATGGACTTGCCGGAGGGATTACGGCAATCGCCACGCTTTTCCTGGGGGCTATGGCGATTCGCACAGGCTCCTGGGAAACACTGGGTATCCTGATTGCACTGGCTGGCGCCGTGGTTGGGTTTTTGCGTTATAACAGCCATCCTGCGAGGATGTTCATGGGAGATACCGGCAGTCTGCTGCTGGGATATGTGCTGGCAGCCAGCTGTGTTTCGCTGGCATCAGGAAGCGGAGCTTCTGAAGATATGAAGAGCCTGGCGCCTGTCAGCGTCGCGATTGTGCTTTATCTTCCACTGTTTGATGCGCTGATCGTTATGCTCAGGCGGATCATCAATAAACAGGGTGCTTTCGAGGCTGATAATACCCATCTGCATCATAATCTGATTGATATGGGTGTGCCTCATGGCGCCGTTGTCTCCGTGCTCTATCTCTTCTCATTTCTGTTCGGTTTGCTGGCGCTTGCTGTCATCAACATGCCGGAACTGCTGCAGTTGTTGATCTCTGTGGGTGCGGCATTAGCGTTTTTTGCCACTGTCGAGATCCTGAAAAGGCTGGATCCTGCCGGACTGTTCAATATGGGTACGTCAATCGAGAAATGGGATCAAATAGTCCTTGGTTCCATAGGGAGACTGGTGATCCGCTCTACAGGCGTTGTTGCCCCTTTGCTGCTGTTGGCGCTGGTGGCACCGGTCGTGATTGTGAATCAAACTCTAGGGCATTGGGGGTGGCTGGCGCTGGTGCTCGGAGTTGTGATTCTTGCATCATTCCCGTGGCTTCAGCGTCAGCATCACGCTGGTCTGTTGCACGGAAGGCTCTATCTGTCGATTTTTACGCTGCTGTTTTATTACCATGTTTTTGGTATAAAATCCTATGCCTGGCTTGAGGGGTATCTCTTCTGGTTAAGCATGGTGGCCCTTGCCTGGGCAGCATTGCGGTTTATTGCCAGGGGCTCAAAGCAGCTCTATCTGACAACGGGATATGAGGTTTTTCTGTTGCTGGCGACATGGGGGATACCTGTGGCGATTCTGCCTGCCCTGACGGGGCAGCAGGATGCAGATATCGTCCAGGCGGTATACGCTGCCTGCTGGCAAACGATCCCTCTGTTGCTGGTCATGCGTGCTTATGTCTGCAGACTACCGAAGCACAGAAACTTTGTCGTTCTGCTACTGGTCGTGGCGCTGTTCGTGCTCGGATACCACTATATTCCGGATTTCCTGATAGGGTAAAAAAAGGACTGAGGGTTGACTTATACTCACTCCTCAGCACTCGTTCCTCGTGTTTAGATACATCCGCAATCCAGATCTGGATTTCTGCGGCCGATTGCATCAAGTGAGGTCGGTGTGTGTGATGGCATCACATGTCCGATTTCGTCACCTGCAAATAGGTCACTGTTTCCGGCATATGTCTCCGCAACAGGATCGACAGAAACAGTGGAGGTTGTCGTATAACCCTGATAATTTGCGGTAAGATCAGGATTCTGGAAAACATCTTCCCAATCGGCTGTTGCTGCGGTAGCAACAAGCATCAAGGTTGCTGCAAGTATGGTTTTCATGGCTCTATCTCCTGGGTGTTAGTCATTGAGTAACAGGACAAAATAGCTGCCCTTATCCATATAGACATTCTAAATAAGAATTAATTACATAATTATTCGGACTTATGCAATATAAAGATCTCAGAGACTATATTCGGCAGCTTGAGAAGATCGGCGAACTTAAACGCATCCAGGCTGAAGTCGATCCATATCTTGAGATCACAGAGATCTGTGATCGCACCCTGAAGGCAGGTGGTCCGGCACTGCTGTTTGAGAATGTCAAAGGCTCCGACATGCCTCTGCTGGGGAATCTTTTCGGCACCACCAGACGTGTTGCCATGGGTATGGGAGAGGAGTCTGCCGAGGCGTTAAGGGAGGTTGGCAAGCTGCTGGCGCAGTTGAAAGAGCCGGAACCGCCAAAAGGCGTGCGTGATGCATGGGAGAAAATCCCAGTTTTCAAAAAGGTGCTGGATATGGCACCGAAAAATATCAAAAACGCCCTCTGCCAGCAGATTATTTTTGAGGGTGATGATGTCGATTTGTCGAGAATTCCGGTGCAGACCTGTTGGCCGGGAGATGCTGCGCCTTTGATAACGTGGGGCCTGGTTGTGACACGCGGCCCACGAAAATCCCGTCAGAATCTGGGTATTTACCGCATGCAGGTGCTTGGCCGCAACCGCGTTATCATGCGCTGGCTGGCGCATCGCGGCGGAGCGCTCGATTATCGTGACTGGCAGCAGCTGCATCCGGGTGAACCCTTCCCCGTTTCTGTGGCGCTGGGGGCGGATCCGGCGACAATCCTGGGTGCTGTGACCCCTGTTCCTGATTCACTCTCTGAGTATGCTTTT
>DAOUQU010000338.1 GCA_030625445.1 Gammaproteobacteria bacterium | reverse complement strand
CTGCGGAAATTGACCCTGCCGGGCAACACGCCAGTGATATTGGTCGACACGGTAGGCTTTATCTCACGTCTGCCGCATGAACTGGTTGCAGCCTTTCGTTCGACACTGCAGGAGTCGATTGATGCAGCTCTGCTGCTGCATGTGATCGATGCATCGAATCCAGCCCACGCCGAGCAGGTTGTGGAAGTGCAAAAAATCCTGCAGCAGATCGGGGCTGAAAAAGTACCTCAACTGGAAATCTATAACAAAATCGATGCGTTGGAGAAAGTGACGCCTCGTATCGACAGGGATGACGAAGGACGTCCCCGGCGGGTGTGGATCTCTGCGCAGCAGGAGCTGGGTATTGATCTGCTGCTGCAGGCGCTCAAAGAGTTGCTGGGTTCGGATCAGATTACAGGTCAACTTGTTCTGGATGCAACCCAGGGTGAATTACGTGCACTCCTCTATCGTGAAGGCAGCATTCAAAATGAAGAGCTGACCCAGGATGGGGGATGGGAGATGCACATCTCACTGCCAAAACGCAGTTATATGCAGTTGTTGAAAGCCTGGCCTGAGCTGAAAGCAATCCATCCGGATAATCGCGAAACAAGCTGATACATCGTTTTCAATTCCTTATAGAATATATGGTTTCTTAGTTTGTCCGTGCATACTGAGTCCCTCGAAGCGTAGGGCGCAATAAGCGACAGCGCATTGCGCCGCATGGGAAGGTGTAATGCGCTGTCGCTAATTTGCACGCTCCTGCGTGTTAACCCATAATTTCTTTGCAATTGATTTCGACTAACAGTGTTATTTCCTCCTCTTTCAGGCTAAAATCCCATTCTTGTGTGATTTAATTAAAAACACTGTACCTGCTCGGCATTCCCTATTGAAGAGTCGCAGAGAGAGATGGTCGTCGTTGATTCATCTCAGGTACAGTTTTTATCATTTAGGAGTTTTATATGGCCTGGAATGAACCGGGTGGTAACAATCGTGATCCCTGGGGTGGTGGCAACAAGCAGGATGGCCCGCCTGATCTCGATGAAGTACTGAAGAACCTGAAAAAGAAGTTTGGCGGACTATTCGGCGGCAGTGGCCGCGGCGGCAACAAGGAGAGCAGCGGCGGTTCCGGCGGCAGCAGTGAACTCTCGGGAAAAGCGCTTGCTGTGCTTGCTGTTATCGCTGTTGCTGTGTGGATTGCGACAGGCTTCTATATTGTGCAGCAGCAGGAGCGTGCTGTGGTGACGCGTTTTGGCGCCTTCTCCGAGGTGGCAGATCCGGGTTTCCGCTGGCATCTTCCTTTTCCAATTGAGAAGAAGGAGATCGTCAATGTCGAAGAGGTGATGACTTCACCTCTGCATACGCAGATGCTGACAGAGGATCAGACCATCGTTGAAGTGAAAATGATGGTTCAATACCGTATTGGCGATGCCAAGACATTCCTTTTTCAGGTGAATAATCCCATCGGGACGCTGAAAAACTCCATTGAATCAGCTCTGCGTGCGATTGTCGGCCAGAATCCGCTGGACAATGTCCTCACTAAAAATCGTCAGGGCGTCGCTACGGATGTGACAACCAGTCTTGAAGCACTGATGGAAAAATACCAGACCGGAATCGAGATCATTGGTGTCAATATCGATGATGCCAAGCCGCCGGCTGAAGTTCAGGACGCATTCCATGATGTCAACAAGGCTGAAGAGGACAAGGAGCGCTATGTCAACCAGGCGCAAGCCTATGCGAACCAGATTATTCCGGAGGCGCGAGGTGAAGCAGCCAGGATTGATCAGGGCGCCCAGGCCTATAAAGCCAAGAAAATTGCTGACTCTGAAGGTGAATCGCAGCGCTTTCTCTCGTTGCTGAGTGAGTATCAAAAGGCGCCGGAAGTCACACGCCAGCGTCTCTATCTTGAGACCACGGAGCAGGTATTTTCCGGAACCAGCAAGATTGTCATGGATCCGGGAAGCGACAATGTCGTCAGCTATCTGCCGCTGGATCAATTGATGAAACGTCAAAAGAGTGAGGTGAAGGGTCAGCAGCAGATGTCAACACCTTCGCAGGAAAATTCAGAGTCCGTTTCCGCACCGGTGCAACGTGAAACCCGCCCGGGACGCTCTGTCAATAGAGAGAGGAGCGCGCGCTGATGAACACAGGAAAATTACGTTTGATCGGAATTGCCGCAGTCGTCATTCTGGTCGCTATCATGATGACGGCATT
>DAOUQU010000211.1 GCA_030625445.1 Gammaproteobacteria bacterium | reverse complement strand
CTTTCTTGTCGGCTGCTTTCTTGTCAGCTGCCTTCTTGTCGGCTGCTTTCTTGTCAGCTGCCTTCTTGTCGGCTGCTTTCTTGTCAGCTGCCTTCTTATCCACTGCCTGCTTGTCGGCTGCTTTCTTGTCAGCTGCCTTTTTATCTGCAGTCTTTTTCTTTTCCAACTCTTCCTTTTTTCTTTGTTGTTCCAGCTCCCTGCGCCGCTGCTCCTCTTTCGCCTTCTTCCGCATTGCTACGATGCGTGGATCCTCGGGCATTCTGAGTCCCAGTACATTCGGCCGGTTTTTGCTCGTCTGAAGCTGCTGCAGCTTCTCCGCGAGCAGCGACTCCTCCACCACAAAGATAACAGCATTCTCAGGCAGAGCTTCATTGACCTCTGTATCGGGATCATCCTGCGGGGCCTCATCCTCCAGCACCGTCTCGATCGGCGCCGCAGAATCCATGAACTTCACTTCCGGCGATACTATGAAAAGCGTTATCAAAGCCAGATGAAAGAGTAATGCAAGGATCAATGCGTAGGGATTGCGTTTCAGCAGGTCAATCAACTAGAAAACCTCTGTAAATCCAATGGATGGGGGTTCGGGGAGGGGCTCCTAGGAGCCTGTCCCATCCGAGATAATAGTCATCAATTTAACCTGCTTGCCCTTCTCTACACTCTGCTGAAGCGCCTGCAAGAGACGTACAACATGACCATATTCCACTTTTTTATCGCCATAGACCATCACCTCCCTGGCTGGATCCTTGATCGCCAGCGCCAGGGTTGCAGCGAGCGCCTCATCTTCGGAGGGAAGGAACTCACGCTCACCATCATCGTCATAGAGGAAATAGAGACCGTTGTCGGTCACACCGAGCACAATCGGCGGCTGCTCTTCGGCAACGCTGCCGGGGTCTCCCTGGCTTACCGGCAATTCAACATCGACATTTATGACCAGCATAGGCGCCGCCACCATGAAGATAATCAGCAACACCAGCATCACGTCGATATAGGGAACCACATTGATTTCAGCAATCGGCTTGTTGGTGCGGGCGCGTCTCCTCATGACTACATCTGCCGATGCAAAATGTTAGCAAACTCTTCACTGAAGTCGTCAAAACGTCCTTCCAGACGATAGACTTCATTGCTGTAGCGGTTGTAGGCCACGACTGCGGGAATTGCTGCAAACAACCCCATGGCCGTGGCAATCAGCGCCTCGGAAATCCCCGGGGCAACCATGCTGAGACTCGCCTGCTTGACACTCCCTATTGCATGGAAAGAAGTCATAATCCCCCACACTGTGCCGAGGAGCCCGACATAGGGGCTGGTCGAACCAATCGTCGCCAGCATCGGCAGGAAGCGCTCCAGGTTCTCTGTTTCCCGGTTCATCGCGACCTTCATGGCGCGTATCGATCCCCCCAGAACGGCGTCACGTTTTATCTCCGGCTGCTCCTGCAGTTTGATAAACTCGGTGAATCCGGCGACAAAAACGGCGGCCAAAGGACCATCACGGTCCTCATCACTCTTTTTGTAGAGCCGCTCTATGTCGGTGCCGCCCCAGAATTTTTTCTCGAAACTTTTTGACAGCTTTCTGGCACGGGATGTTGCTCTGGCGCGATCAATAATAATGCCCCAGGAGACAATGGAGGCAAGCACCAGGATCGCCATCACGACTTTTACCACGGGACTGGCGCCCATGATCAATCCAAAAATATCGATATCACCGGACATTACTTAAATCTCATCATTGGTTAAATTCATTGCGTTTTACTAATAATTGTTTGTGGTATTGCTGTGGCTTTAAAACTGTTGACGTCAACGCAGGCCAGCAATATTTCACCCTGACACAATAACTCATCACCGCGACGCACCTGCTGTTCAAACAACAGTGACGCCCTGCCTCTTTTTTTGAGCATCAGCGAAACATCCAGCAACTCATCCAGTCTCGCAGGTTGAAGATAGTCAATAGATGCACGCCGCACGGCAAAAACAACGCCCTGCCGATCTGCAAGCGTCTGGTTATCAAAACCCAGAGTGCGCAGCCACTCACTGCGCGCCCGCTCCATATAGGCCAGATAATTGGCGTAATAGACAACCCCTCCAGCATCCGTATCTTCGTAATAGACACGCACTTGCCAAATAAATTCCGACAATAGCATTCACCTCAATGATGACAGCCACGAGCTTGTGACGCGCACTAGCAGAGAAAAACCATCGCATTATATACTGTAAATTAACAGGATAAGAGACATTTCAGTGATTTCCCAATAACTCTGTGCAGGGAAGCAGTGTTGGGATTTGCTTTTCAGGGCTGTATAAAACAGGGATGTTTTATCAGAGCTTACATGGATATATTCACGCGTCTCTGAAAGGCTGGTCCCGACCCTGCTCAGCATCAACAAATGCACGGGCTTATTGAGCAGTTACTAACGAGAATGGATTCCAGCTAAGGAGTTGTCCAGAAATAAGTTGCCGATATCGCGCAGAAATGTTGTTCGTATTCAAGGCGCAGCAAGAGGCGCATAGCAGGGTTATGTAACTTTTGCTGCAAAGCTTCCGCGTCCTGCTCACGCCCCTGACCTACGTCCATGTAAGCCACGCTGAAGACGGACAACAGTGCAAGCAGGATCGGTAAGTTATTTTTGGACACCTCCTAACAGCATGCCGGAATGACGAGGTTTTGCAAGAAGCTCTATGGCCAGTTATTTAGGGTATCTTCAGATCTCTCCTGCTCAAAACGAGCTTGTCTTGAACAAAACTTAATCCGGGCATTGACAAGCAGCTGGAAAAAGCGGAGAATTCCGCCTCTTTATTTGGCCTTAATCGGCATCCAGAAGATCTCAGGAGATAATAGTGGCTAACTCAGCACAAGCTCGCAAGCGTGTTCGTCAGGCAGAAAAGGCCCACGGCCGTAATGCATCACAACGCAGTATGATGCGCACCCACCTGAAAAAGGTTGTGAACGCCATCGATGCTGGCGACAAAGAGGCGGCACAAGCCGCATACACTGCTGCCGTACCGGTGATTGACCGTTCTGCAGGCAAGGGATTGATCCATGCCAACAAGGCAGCACGTCATAAATCACGCCTGAACACACAAATTCTCGCCATGTAACAACATCAGGCTTGAGCCTGAAATTGATTGCAAATTGATAAAAAGCCTGCTTCCATACGATTTTGGAAGCGGGCTTTTCGCATTTGAACGTAGCGCATCTTGCCAAAGGTCAAGACAATCAACCACGGAACACACTGAATACACGGAAAAGAAAATAAAAAAATTCCGTGTGGTCCGTGTGTTCCGTGGTAAATAGTTAGAAATGACGCGAACGACATCTGTAAAATGAATCGCAGAGATTAACATCCGGTTCCTTTTCATGTTAACGACGCAACGCATCAGTAATCTGCTGCAAATGTGGTCACAAAGAGCGGGCGCATCATTCGAGCACGACACGGATATCGCCCGACAGGCAAAGATTG
>DAOUQU010000465.1 GCA_030625445.1 Gammaproteobacteria bacterium | reverse complement strand
CCCAAGCATAGGTTAGTATCGAGCAGCTATCAAGTTCACACGCACTTTCAACTCTCTACTTGCCATGCAGATAATCTTCGTCGCTGAAGGTAAACACCCATGCCGGTTTGAGTATCACCAGGATGGTGATGATCCAGCCATTGAGCATTGCTTCGGGGAAAAACATCAGCGGAATCCAGGGGTAGTAGTTATACGCCAGGATCGCCGGATCTATGTGTGCGGCGTAGAGTAACAGCAGCGACGTCGTATAAGCCGCAAACATTGCAATCAATCCGGCCGCCATGAATCCGTTCAACAGCACATAGATAAAGAAATTACGCGGCAGCCAGGCGCGCGCCAGCAACAGCAGGATCCAGGTGAGAGACGCCGGCAGCAGCACGGCAACCAGCGCCGTGGGGAAATATCCGCCCCAGTCGCCGAAGCCAGCGATGATGACGCCTGCCAACACCAGACTGCCGCCCAGCATCGCAAAACACCAGCCAACCATCAGCGTCAACACTGTCATTGCGATCAGATGAAACGCCACCCCCGCCATCATCTCTACACGCATGGACCAGAGAAGCATGATGAGCGCCAGGGATCCAAACAGGAGCGATGAATTACTGCTGCCAAGCAGTTTGCGCCATGGCGCGTGACGCACTGCAGCGAGCGCAATCGCCCCGTAGGCGATGCCGCAGGCCATCACAAAATCCGCACCAAACAGCTCACCGGATAGCTGCATTTGAGAAAATATCCTCCACACCCTGCATACCGCACTTCAGCCCCGCCAACTGACACCCCTGCACAAGCGCTGCCATCGGGCTCTCTCCCTGTGCAAGCGCATGAATCACTGCTGCATTAAACACATCGCCTGCCGCAACACTATCAACAACCGTGGAAAGCCTGGCCGCCGGAGCATGCAGCAGCTCCCCTTGCCGGTCGAACGCCCATGCGCCCTGATCACCCCAGGCACAAAACAGCAACGGCCGCTGCTCACCCAACTGCTGTGCCACTCCCTTCAACAGAGACTCCGCATTGCCGCATCCCACT
>DAOUQU010000251.1 GCA_030625445.1 Gammaproteobacteria bacterium | reverse complement strand
TCCTCACACCATGCGGCTACAAACTGCTGCAGATCCAGTTTTCCGGTTTCATGCGCCTGTACTGCCGGGGAGAGTGACCAGCGATGCTGCGCCTGTGCAACAGAGAGATGTTTACCAAAAAGAGCAGCAATATTCCGCCGCCACTCAAGGTCGACCAGCACACCGCCAAGATCCAGAACAATGTGTTTGATAGGCATTGATACAAGCCCCAGGGCGCGAAAAAACAAGACAAACCACACACAAAACACGAATGCTTTCTCTATTTTTTTTCGTGCTTTTCGTGACTTTCGTGGTTAAAGTTTTTGGCTGTCGATTAGTCGTGAGGAACCACAAAAAAGGGACCTTACGGTCCCTTTGATGCGGATACAAACAGCCTCAGATCAAGGCCTACTTTATTCGCCCTCTTCAACAGCCTTCATACTCAATCGGACACGCCCCTGCTTGTCCAGCTCCAGCACCTTGACCTTGACGATATCGCCTTCACTCAGCTTGTCAGTCACCTTCTCGACACGCTCGTTGCAGATCTGGGAGATATGCACCAGGCCGTCCTTACCGGGAAGAATGGTGACAAATGCGCCGAAATCCATGATGCGCGCAACCTTGCCTTCGTAGACCATGCCGACTTCCACGTCTGCGGTAATCTGCTCGATGCGTTTGATTGCCGCTTCTGCAGCAGCCTTGTCGGCAGATGCCACCTTGATGATGCCATCGTCATTGATATCGATGGCGGCGCCGGTCTCTTCCGTGATGGAGCGAATGGTGGCGCCACCCTTGCCGATGACATCTCGAATCTTGTCAGGGTTGATCCTGACAGTGGTGATACGCGGCGCATGTTCGGACATATGTTCGTTAGGCGCCGAGATCACCTTGTTCATCTCATCGAGAATGTGCAGACGGGCATGTTTCGCCTGCTCCAGCGCAATCTCCATGATCTCTTTGGTGATGCCCTCGATCTTGATATCCATCTGCAGGGCGTTGACGCCTTCAGCAGGACCTGCAACCTTGAAATCCATATCACCGAGATGATCCTCATCACCCAGGATATCGGTGAGTACGGCAAAATCATCGCCCTCCTTGATGAGGCCCATGGCGACACCGGAGACGGGAGATTTCAACGGCACACCGGCATGCATCAATGCGAGGCTGGTGCCGCACACAGATGCCATCGAAGAGGAGCCGTTTGACTCTGTAATCTCTGAAACCACACGAATCGAATAGGGAAATTCATCCATGTTTGGCATCGACGCCTGCACGCCACGTTTGGCAAGGCGTCCGTGACCAATTTCACGCCGCTTGGGACTGCCGACACGGCCAGTTTCGCCAACGCAATATGGAGGGAAGTTGTAGTGCAGCATGAAGTGCTCTTTATAGGTGCCTTCCAGCGCATCGATGATCTGTGAATCACGCTCTGTACCCAGCGTGGTAACGACCAGCGCCTGGGTCTCACCCCGGGTGAAGAGCGCCGAACCATGCGTACGCGGCAATACACCGGTGCGTACTGTAATCGGGCGCACAGTCTTGGTATCACGGCCATCGATACGGGCTTCTCCAGCCAGAATACGGCTGCGGACAATCTTTTTCTTCAGTTTGTCGAGCACATTGCCAACATGGGCACAGTCCCATTTTGGATCATCACCACCACAAAACTGTTCGACGACATCCGCCTTGACTACATCAAGCCTGGCATAGCGTTCCATTTTGTCGGCAATCTGATAGCCTTCAACGACACCGTGTGTCGCGGCAGCCTCAATAGCAGCAACCAGCTCCTCATCGACTTCCGGCGCCGACCACTGCATAACCGGCTTATTGACCTCTGCGGCCAGCTTCTTGATGCTATCGATCACCACCTGGCTCTGCTCATGTCCATACAGAACCGCACCCAACATGACATCCTCTGGCAGGGAATTTGCTTCAGACTCAACCATCAGCACAGCGTGTTCCGTACCGGCAACAATCAGATCCAGATCAGAAGCTTCACCAAGCCCGGCTGGCGGATTGAGCAGGTACTCTCCATCCTTGTAGCCGACTCGCGCGGCGCCTACAGGACCATTGAACGGCAAACCGGAGATCGCCAGTGCTGCAGAAGCACCGATCAGCGCCGGTATTTCAGGATCGACATCAGGATTCAGGGAGACCACAGTCAGGATGATCTGCACCTCATTGGTGTAACCCTTCGGAAACAGCGGACGAATCGGCCGGTCAATCAGGCGGCAGGTGAGGATCTCCTTCTCGCTGGGACGTCCTTCACGTCGAAAAAAACCGCCGGGGATCTTGCCCGCAGCATAGGTTTTTTCCTGATAATCAACAGTCATTGGAAAAAAGTCACGGCCTGAATCCGCATCTTTACTACCGACAACTGTTGCCAGAACGATGGTTTCATCCATATTGACCATCACGGCTGCGTCAGCCTGACGGGCTATTTCAGCCGTTTCCAGCGTTACGGTATTCTCGCCAAATTGAAATGTTTTACTAATCGGTGTGGGTGTCACAAGTTCATCCTCGACAGGTGTTATTTAGTAGTTAGCGGCGCAGGCCAAGAGTTGAAATAAGGTCACTATAGCGCTGGAGATCCTTTTTCTTCAGGTAATCGAGCAACTTGCGGCGGGAGTTAACCATGTGGACCAGGCCACGTCGTGAGTGGTGGTCTTTTTTGTGGGTTTTGAAGTGTTCGGTCAGATAGGTGATGCGTGAAGTGAGCAACGCCACCTGAACCTCCGGGGAACCGGTATCGGTCTCGGAACGCTTGTATTGATCAATAACAGCCTGTGTCTCTGTTGCACTCATTGTCATGATATTTCTCCATTGAAATATGTTAAAAAATGGCCCCCGGCAATGAGTCCAGGATGACCACGGATAAAGACAATGAATGATAACACAGAGCTGTACACTGTTCAGCAGGAGATTAGAGTTTTTTAACCCCCTTTCCCTGCCCCTAAAACTTAAAACCTCCCTCCTCAATCTCCAAAACT
>DAOUQU010000013.1 GCA_030625445.1 Gammaproteobacteria bacterium | reverse complement strand
CTCGTAACTTTTATAAAAATTAACAGGAGTCGGTGACAAAACGTAATAATTCTCATTTGTCACCGACCCCTTTTATTTCGCCTTTTATTTTTTATTATCTATTCTTTTTATCACTATCAGCATTTATCTGATACAAGAATTCTTCTAGCCTGTTGTCAGTATCTAATAAATGTGTTTCCAACCAATTTCTCAGCAATTGCATGTAATCCTTTCCGAACGGAGTCTGGCCTTTACTTAATTGACTTTGTAAAGTATGTAGTTGCTCTAGCAAGCGGACATGTTCTTTTTTATGATCAATAATCTCCGGATATTTGTAGGCTTCCATTATTCTTTCTTCATTCTTAAATTCATCTTCTGCTAATGTAACAAAAGCATCAAGATATTTAGTTGCCTGATTAATTGAATTTCCTTTCAATACACATTTATCTAGAGCGTCAATTAAATCAATTAATTGCTGGTGATCCTTTTCTAGTAGTGGATGCATGAGTGTTTTCCTACTTTAAATTTGCGCGCAAGCATATTTGTTGTGAGTACTAAATTTCAGTGAAGCCAACTTCTAAGCATTTATCTGCAGTGCACAGTATAGCCGATAAATATCTGTTGGAGTAAACCGCCCTCGGACTGGCACAGTCCTTTATCAAGGAAGATTGTATTCCTGCGAACGAATGACTGCAACGAGTATTGACCTGCCATTCGCTGCACCCTGCAAAATCTGCTCAGACCGCAGATTCAGAAATTGGCTGTAGTTGCTCCACAGCAGTCATACGCGGGCTGTTTATAACTTATAAGCCCAGAGGCCAGTGTGGTTACCAAAGTTCTGAGTCGCATAACGAAGCGACGCAAGTTAATTTGACAGGTGATGTTGCAATATTACATTCGTTAAGGGTGATGGCCTGCCACCCAAAAGGATATTGAAGCTTGTAAGGTGGAATATATCGAGCGGAAGCATCGACGTTGAAACCAAATCTGCTGTAATATTTAGGGTCACCATAAACAAACAGCATATTTACCTCCATTTCTAATAACCGATGCATGCCACTTTCTATTAGTTTCGATCCAATGCAACGCTTTTGATATTCGGGCTTTACGCCGAGTGGGGCCAAAATATAGCCCTGCAAATTTTCGTTGGTGTCGATTGTCACGGGGCTGAACGCTACGTGGCCAACTACAGTGCCATCAGTTTCAGCCACTAAGGATATTGTTTGCGGAGTTGTTTCTTCGGAAAGTTGATTAATAGCGAGTTTCGAGACAATCTCTCTCTCGCCATCTGGGAAGGCGCATAAATGGACCCCGCGGACATCGTCAAGATCCAGACTTGTTGCTATTCGAATATGCATGAATTTCTGCTAACGTCGCAAATCACCGGCAGCAAAAAGCAGAGCGACGAAGGAGCGGCGCTTTTTACTGTCCGAGTACATTTGCCTTGTTGGCAGCTTTTTCCTCAAGACGTTCTACAAGCCAAAGCTTGATGATGGACTGGCGCGTTACGCCAACACGGCTTGCTTCTTTATCAAGGGATTCGATGACCCAGGAAGGGAAATCAACATTGACTCTTTTTTGTTTTTGATTAGGGCGCTGTAAGGTAGTCAGATCAAGATCATCAATGATATCTTGTTTGTTTTCATCGAAGTTTTTATCAAATGCTTTAGCTTTCATAGAGTTGCACCTCGGATTTACGTGAACGCCTTACTGAAATAAGCCTGATTGTATCTCTACGATAGGTCACTACTGCTGACCAGTGTTTGCCTGCGAAGCTAGCAACAATTAAATGACGAGGTTCATCGTCAGAGTTTGCCTTAATTTCAATAAGATCGGGATCACTCCAAAGTTCCTGGGCAGTAACAAAATCCATGCCTATCCGGTTGTCTCCCACGGACATCTCTTGTTAGTGTTGCGCGCTTGGTGTCATGCGGTAGCGCCCATCTATGTGGGGCTGTACGAAGGTGCGTGGGCACATCCTGCCGGGCACCACGAATGAAGGGGTCTACAATTCACCGCCTTGGGAGTTATCCGGATAGGCATGACAAAATCAATACCATGCTTTTTCAGATTTGATGCGCTTTTTTGTTCGTCGAACTCGAATTGATACATGGTATAAAATATATACCTTTATTACCCATATTGCAAGATGGGCGGTTTATTGCTGCTAACGTGGGAATTCACCGGGCTTTTTGTGGAGCGAAGCGGAGCAAAAAGTTCCGGTGAAATGATCTGTTAGTTTTATATTGTTGAAACCAAATAGTAAATATATTTGTTATCGTGAGTGATATAATGAAAATGTTTTTTATTGGCATCGAAATTTTCCAAGACTTTCAGATTTGGCATTAGATGCATTTTCATATTATTAATAGTTGAGCCTGTATTTTTAAATTTACGTTGATTCAAAAGTAATTGATAGGCCTTTTCTGTGTATTTAAACCTAAAGTAAAACTCTGGGTCTACGCTTTGCCATTTTTCTACACATTCGATGTTTTCGATTTCCAATGGAATTGGACTTATAACAAATGACTCAAATCTTTTTTCTGGCGATTGATAGCGTTGACTAAAAAATACAATTAAAAGAATTGCTAAAACCGCTACCAATGAAAAGAAAACAATTAGCTTGGCAAATTTCATAATTGATATTTAGGATGTAAAACTAACGTCGCCAATAACTGGGCAAAATAAGCGCCGCGAAAAAAGACTCGCGGCACTCATTTTGATCCATGTTGATAGGCCTCGTTGGACGAAGCCGCTATCGCGGCAGATGAACCCCAGGCAAATATCGCCATAATCTCTCTACCACCTGATGTTCAGGTGGGCCGTGTGATTCACGGTAGCCTGGTGAATAATGATTTTCGCTATTTGTCCGGGTCGGGAATGGATAACAGTGAGGCATTTTATCAAAGCCTGTGCGCGGCCTTTAATCTCCTGATGGCTGAAGGTGAGCAACATCCCAAACTCATGAGCATCGGACTCCACAGCAGAATATCCGGCCATCCAGCAAGGGCTGATGCACTTGTGCGCTTCCTCGAATATGTATTTTCTCATGAGCGAGTCTGGATTTGCCGTCGAGTGGAAATTGCTGATCATTGGCAGCAATATTTTAACAGTCCGGGTTCCTGAAATTTTGTTTCCCACAATGAAGGAAAACTACCTCTTCATCAGGCAATACGGGCTTCCTGACTGCTCAAGGGAACATCTACTGATCCCTCGATCTGAATCAAGTTTTGGAACTGGTTCGAAGGCCAACTGAACTATAGAAGGGTGGTCAGCCCGGTACCAGGATTTCGGGTTTTTGTTGGCAAGAGCAGGCGGCAGCAAGTAGAGACCATCCGAGGTGGTGTCATGTCGGGTCAAGGAGAAAATTCACCACATGCGGCCGAACAAAAATGTGGCCACAGGGGTGAACAAGTAACTATCAAATCTTTATCCCCTCACCCCAACCCTCTCCCTGTGGAAGAGGGGAAGCAGAATCGATAAGTTATTTTTGGACAACTCCTTACCACGTTGGAGCGATCGCCATGCTGGCTGGTGTAGAAACCGCGGTGGGTGCCAGGCTCGGGCAAGTTGACAAAGAAACGCCCGCCAGATCTCACATACTTCTCAGCACTTCAATATAATTTGCCCGCTCGTAGGCCGCCGGATCTGCGGCATGCTGCTGGCTGACTGAGCCTTTCAACTGTTCGACGGATTCATACTCATGCTCCTCCATCCACTGCTGCATCTCTCCGAGAATCGTCCCCAGGTATTCCGGGGAGTTTTTCAGCAGGGTGGCGCACAGATGGGTGACATCCGCGCCGGCGAGCAGCAGCCGCATGGCGTCCTCCGCGTTATGGATGCCGCCGGTTGCGGCCAGGGTCAGATCGACCTTGTTGTGCAGCATGGCGATCCAGCGCATCGCCAGCAGTGATTCCCCCGAATGGGAGAGGTGCAGCTGTGGCGTCACGTCGAGGCTCTCCAGGTCGATACCGGGCTGGTAAAAACGATTGAACAGCGACACGCCGTCGGCGCCTGCAGATTCAAGGCGTCTGACCATATTGGCGACTGAACTGAAGTAGGGCGATATCTTGACGATGACCGGGATTTCGAGGCAGCACTTGACCGCCTTGAGGGTATCGATATAACGCTGCTCCACCTCTGCGCCGCTCTCATCGATGTCGGCGGCGACATAGTAGATGTTGAGTTCGAGCGCATCGGCGCCGGTTTGCTGGATTTCGAGGGCGTGATCGACCCAGCCGCCAGCCGAAACGCCGTTGAGGCTTGCAATGACAGGAATATCCAGCGACTGTTTGAGTTGGTCCAGCTGCGCCAGGTAGCTGTCGATGATTGAACCATGCTGGTCCGGGAAGGGGCGGTAGCTGTCGGCTTCAGCATGTCCGATATCCTGGTTGTGCAGGAAAGTATCGAAAAGCTCATCTTCGGCACGAATCTCCTCTTCGAACAGCGAGTACATGACAAGAGCCGATGCACCCGCGTCCTCCAGGCGTTTTGAAGTGTCAGGATTGCGTGACAGCGGTGAGGCGGACGGTACCAGCGGGTTTTTCAGTGTCAGTCCAAGATATTGTGTTGATAGATCCATCACTCTTCCTCCGGGAGTTCTGTGAGTACGGCATCATTTTTAAAATCGATATCGGCAAGTTGTTTGTAGAGGTCGAATTTTGCCCGCGCCTGCTCACCGGACCTGCGCATAAACTCCTCAGCCTGTTCGGGATGCGTGCGGCGCAGCATGCTGAAGCGAACCTCGGTGTCGGCAAACTCGTTGAATGCAATCGACGGCTCTTTGGAGTCGAGTTGCAGCGGATTTTCCCCCTTCTCGGCACGACGCGGATCGAAGCGGAACAGCTGCCAGTGACCTGACTTGATGGCCAGATCCTGTTGTTTCAGGTTGTTTTTCAGATCGATGCCGTGTGCGATGCAGGGGCTGTAGGCGATGATCAGTGAAGGGCCGGGGTAGGCTTCAGCTTCCATAAATGTGCGCAGCGTCTGCATATCCTTGGCGCCGAAGGCCACATGAGCGACATAGACGTTCTCATAGGCCATGGCGATCATGGCGAGATCCTTCTTATGCGCGCTCTTGCCGCTGGCGGCAAATTTGGCGACAGCGCCCAACGGTGTGGCCTTGGATGCCTGGCCGCCGGTGTTGGAGTAGACTTCGGTATCCAGCACCAGGATGTTGATATCGCGTCCCGAAGCCATGGCATGGTCCAGGCCGCCGAAGCCGATGTCGTAGGCCCAGCCGTCGCCGCCGACGATCCACACGCTCTTTTTCACCAGGTAGTCTGTCAGGCTGAGCAGTTCATGCGCCGGCGGACTATCCAGTTTTTTCAGGGCGTCGACAAGGGCTGCAACCCGCTGGCGCTGTTCATGGATGCCGACTTCATCCGACTGGTCGGCATCGATAATCTGCTGCACCAGCTCCTGGTCCAGCTCTTCACCCAGTTGCTGCAACAGAATTTTTGCATGCTCGCAGTGCTGATCGACGGCGAGCCGGAAACCCAGTCCAAATTCCGCATTATCCTCGAACAGTGAGTTGTTCCAGGTGGGGCCGCGCCCATCTTCATTGGTGGTATAGGGTGTGGTCGGAAGGTTGCCGCCATAGATCGAGGAGCAGCCGGTGGCGTTGGCGATCATCATGCGGTCACCGAACAGCTGGGTCGCCAGCTTTACGTAGGGGGTTTCACCGCAACCGACGCAGGCGCCGGAGAACTCAAACAGCGGCTGCGCCAGCATCGAGCCTTTCATGGTGCGCCACTTGACCTGGGTGCGGTCATACTCGGGCAGTTTGAGAAAATAGTCCCAGTTGATGCGCTCCTGCTCACGCAGCTGAGGCGTATAGGGCTCCATATTCAGTGCCTTGCGGTTTGCCTGGCTCTTGTCCTTGGCAGGGCAGATCTCGACGCATAACCCGCAGCCGGTACAATCCTCCGGCGCCACCTGGTAGATGATGTGCGTATTCTCCGGGAACTCCCGGCCCTTGATCTTGACGTGTTTGAAACTCTCGGGCGCATCACTGGCTGCATCGGCCGGAAAAGCCTTGCTGCGAATGGCCGCGTGGGGGCAGACAAAGGGGCACTTTCCGCAGTGAATACAGAGCTTCTCGTCCAACACGGGTATATGCAGCGCCAGGTTGCGTTTTTCCAGGGCGGCGGTCCCCAGCGGCCAGGTGCCGTTGTCCGGCAGCAGGCTGACCGGCAGTTGATCGCCGCGCTCGGCGATGAGTTCCAGCGTCACTGATTTGACGAATTCGGAAGCGCGTTCAGGAATGCTGTCTACCTGTGCGGTGCTGCTGCTGGTCTCTGCCGGGATGGCGACTGCATGCAGATTCGCCAGGGCGCTGTCGATGGCCTTGAAGTTGCGTTCGACAATACGACGACCCTTGCGGCCGTAGGTTTTTTCGACGGCAACCTTGATTTTATTGATCGCTTCATCTTTGGGGAGAATTCCGGAGATGGCGAAAAAGCAGGTCTGCATCACTGTGTTGATGCGTCGTCCCATACCGGACTCCTCGGCGACGCTGTAGGCGTCAATCACATAGAGGCGCAGGTTTTTGTCGATGATCTGCTGCTGCACCTTGTGCGGCAGTCTCTCCCAGATGGCGTCGGCTCCATGCCGGGTATTGAGCAGGAAGACGCCGTTTTGCGCCGCCTTGTCGAGCATGTCATAGCGCTCGAGGAAAAACGGCTGATGACAGGCGACGAACTCCGCTTCATTGTCGCCGATCAAATAGGTTGAACGGATGGGGTCCGGGCCAAAGCGCAGATGGGAGACCGTGACTGCACCCGCCTTCTTGGAGTCATAGACGAAATAGCCCTGGGTGTAGAGATCGGTCTCTTCGCCGATGATCTTGATGCTGTTCTTGTTGGCGCTGACGGTGCCGTCGCTGCCTAGTCCATAGAAGAGGCAGCGTGTCACATTTTCATTGGCATCAGTAACAAAACTTGCATCCCACTCCAGGTTGGTGAAAGTGACGTCATCGTGGATGCCGACGGTAAAATGGTGTTTCGGCTGCTCCTTTTTGAGTTCATCAAAAACGCCCTTGATCATCGCCGGAGTAAACTCTTTGGATGAGAGGCCATAACGGCCTGCGGTAACCAGCGGCATGGGGTTGCCGTCACGCATCGCACGATCTGCGAGTGTCGTCATGATGTCTTTATAGAGCGGTTCACCATCGGCTCCGGGCTCCTTGGTGCGATCCAGCACGGCAATGCGGCGGACGCTTTCGGGTATCGTCTGCAAAAAGGTTTCAGATGCAAAGGGCCGGTAGAGACGCACCTTGATGATGCCGATTTTTTCACCTTCAGCGAGCAGATGGTCGACGGTTTCGTGGGCGGCTTCGCAGCCTGATCCCATGAGGATGATGATGTGTTCAGCATCTGCAGCGCCGACATATTCGAACAGCTGATATTGACGACCGCTCAGTTCGGCAAAGCGATCCATGCAGGATTGTACGATTCCAGGCATTTTTCGATAATAGGGATTGACGGTTTCGCGCGCCTGAAAGTAGACATCCGGATTTTGTGAAGTGCCGCGTATGACAGGATGATCAGGTGACATGCCGTTGTCACGGTGCTGTTGCACCAGATCATCGTTGATCATGCCGCGTACGGTCTCATCCGGGATACTCTCGATCTTGGAGACCTCGTGGGAGGTGCGGAAACCATCGAAAAAATGCACGATAGGAATGCGTGATTCCAGGGTTGCCGCCTGTGAAATCAGCGCCAAATCGAGCGCTTCCTGCACCGAATTGGATGAAAGCATGCCGAAGCCGGTAGGGCGTATCGCCATGACGTCGCTGTGATCGCCAAAGATCGATAGCGCCTGCGCCGCCAATGAGCGGGCGGCGACATGAAACACGGTAGGCGTCAGTTCGCCGGCTATCTTGTACATGTTTGGGATCATCAACAACAATCCCTGCGAAGAGGTGAATGTCGTGGTCAATGCGCCAGCCTGCAAGGCGCCGTGTACGGTGCCGGCGGCTCCCCCCTCGCTCTGCATCTCGATCACCTCGGGAATACTCCCCCACAGGTTCTTCTGCCCGTTCGATGACCACTCATCCGAGAGTTCCCCCATTGGCGATGACGGGGTAATCGGATAGATAGCAATCACTTCATTGGTTTGATGAGCGATTAATGCGGCGGCATGATTGCCGTCAATGATGATGGGGTTTTTGATCATGGTGGTCGGTCCGTTTTTTATGCGAAAGCAGATGGTGGAGATGTTAGTCGAAAGTTACTGCTTCTGCTATTGTTAATGCAGTTATTTTTCTGATTTGAATCAATGGAAGTGTTTATCTGTTTTCTGTTGCCTCAAGAGGAGAATTCAGCGGCAACCCCGGATGATGATAACTGGTAGAATAACCAAAATTTGTGTCAAGACATTCGTATAAAATCAGTGAACGATTCATTGCAACCACAAGAGCTTACCCTGCTGGAGAGCATCGATGATCCGGCTGACTTGCGCCAGCTTGATGGTGAGCAGCTGGTGCAGCTATGTGATGAATTGCGTCAATTTCTGATTCACAGCATCTCCAGAACCGGCGGGCATCTTGCTGCAGGGCTCGGTGTCGTTGAACTGACAGTTGCATTGCATGCAGTTTTTCAGACCCCCGAAGACCGCATTGTGTGGGATGTCGGACACCAGGCCTATCCGCACAAAATCCTTACCGGCAGACGCAGCATGATGAATCGCCTGCGTATCAAAGACGGTCTCTCCGGGTTCCCGAGTCGTGGGGAGTCTGCATACGATACTTTTGGAACCGGCCACTCGAGCACTTCCATCAGCGCAGCGCTGGGTATGGCGATTGCATCCCGTCAGGCACAGAATGATCATCATGCAATCGCGGTGATTGGTGACGGCGCCCTGACCGGAGGCATGTCATTCGAGGCATTGAACCATGCCGGATCAATCAGCGATATCGATCTGCTGGTGATTCTGAATGACAATGACATGTCGATTTCCCGCCCTGTTGGCGCCGTCAGCACCTATCTCACGCGCGTGCTCTCAAGCCGTTTCTACAACAATGTGAGAAACAAGGGGCGCTCTGTGCTGCAACGTACTCCCAATCTGCGTGATTTTGCCGATCGCTGGGAAGAGCACATGAAAGGCATGATGCTTCCCGGGACGCTTTGGGAAGAGCTTGGCTTCAACTATATCGGTCCTGTTGATGGACACGATTTGCCGATGCTGATGGATACGCTCTCCAATATGCGGAAAATGAACGGACCCCGTTTTTTGCATGTTGTCACCCAAAAGGGGAAAGGCTATGAGCATGCCGAAGAGAAGCCGGTCACATTTCATGGCGTAACGCCATTTAATCCGATTACAGGAAAGCTTGAAAAAAGTACCGGTGGCAAGAGTTATACAGGTGTATTCAGCGACTGGATCTGTGCTGCTGCACGCAACGATGAACGCCTGCATGCTGTGACTCCGGCAATGTGCGAGGGTTCCGGTCTGGTGGCCTTTGCCGAAGAGTTTCCACAGCGTTATCACGACGTCGGTATTGCGGAGCAACATGCGCTGACATTTGCCGCAGGCATGGCCTGTGAAGGTTTGAAACCCGTTGTTGCCATCTATTCAACCTTTCTGCAACGCGCCTATGATCAACTGATCCATGATATTGCGCTGCAGAATCTGGATGTCACATTTGCTGTTGACCGGGCGGGAGAAGTCGGCGCCGATGGCGCGACGCATGCCGGTGTTTTCGACCTGAGTTTCTGCAGAACAGTGCCGAACCTGGTTGTCATGGCTCCTGCGGATGAGGCCGAGTGCCGCCGCATGCTGCAGAGCGCCTATGAATATGCGGGGCCGGCGCTGGTTCGCTATCCCCGCGGCAGCGGTCCGGGCGCGATTGAGGCTGAAGCATTGGAAACCCTGCCGCTTGGTCAGGGCGAGGTGGTGCGCCGGGGGGAACAGGTCGCTATTCTGGCATTCGGAAGCATGGTGGCTGTGGCGCAGCAGGTGGCGCAGACGCTCAATGCAACCGTTGCCAATATGCGCTTCATCAAGCCGCTGGATGAGGCGCTGGTCAAGGAACTGGCATCATCGCACCAGCTGCTGGTCTCTATCGAGGAGAACATGGTGCAGGGCGGGGCGGGCTCTGCAGTTGCTGAATACCTCAACCATGCAGGAGTCGACCACAGATTGCTGCAGTTGGGATTACCCGACCGATTCATCGAGCAGGCGACACAGCAGCAGCAGTTGCAGGAAGCAGGACTCGATATGCAGGGCATCGAACGGCAGATCAGAGCGGCGATGGGTAAGCAGGAGTAGATATTTTTGTGGGAGCGGTCATCTGACCGCGATTTTCTGAAAGTATCTCGTTCCCACCGTCCTCGGTGGGAATGCATACGGTAATTTCTCAATAACCCCGTATGTTCATATTGTATAGGATGTGCCGAGGCACGAGGCGCATCCTATGAATTGTCGCCATGCACGGGGTTATTGAGAAGTTACTGCATACGAAGTTATCCTAGAGCCAGGTCTGCATTCCAACGCAGGAACATGAAGACGATGAAATCTTTGCGCTCTTAGCGGCTTGGCGAGAGAAAATAATTTCTTTCATGTCTCGTCAATTTGAGACTTGGTCTCACTGGACATCATCACGAAAAAAGGCGGCATTACAGCCGCCTTTTTCTATGTGGATGTCAGCAGCGCTTAATGTGCGTTATCCATCATGTGCTCAATGACCGGAGCCAGTATGATCTCCATGGCGAAGCCCATCTTTCCACCTGGAACAACGATCGAGTTGCGGCGCGACATGAATGAATCAGAGATCATGGCGAGCAGTGAGGGGAAATGGATATTGAATTTCTGTGGATCAGCAAAGCGGATGACCACGAAACTCTCATCAGGAGTCGGAATGTCACGCGTGATAAAAGGGTGTGATGTATCTACAGTCGGCACACGCTGGAAGTTGATGTCAGTGCGTGAGAATTGCGGGGTGATGTGATTGATGTAATCCGGCATACGACGCAGGATGGTATCGACAGTTGCCTCCGCAGAGTAACCACGCTCGGCGGCATCACGGTGAATTTTCTGAATCCACTCGAGATTGACGATAGGTACAACGCCAATACCCAGGTCAACATGTTTTGAAGGATCGTGTTCATCCGTCTTGACGAGCCCATGCAGGCCTTCATAAAAAAGCAGGTCTGTGCCGGCAGGAATCTCTTCCCAGGGTGTGAATTCTCCGGGGTTTTTATCGATGCCAAGGCGCTCATTGTGCTCGGCGGCCTCTTCGACGCTGTGAAGATAGTAGCGCTTGTTGCCACTGCCGGTTTTGCCATAAACCTTGAAAAGCTCTTCGATCTTGTCGAAGCGATTGGCCTCGGGACCAAAATGGCTGAGATGAAGCTCATCCATCTTTACCTTCATTTCTGCGCGGTCATAGCGGTGGAAACTGTCGCCTTCGACAACAGCGGGCTTAATATTTTCACGCTCAAAAATATGTTCGAAAGCGCGTTTGACGGTGGTAGTGCCGGCACCTGAAGATCCGGTCACTGCAACAACGGGGTGCTTCTTAGACATAGGTAAATCCTCTTCTGAAACGGATAAAAATGGAGAGTAAATTGGAAAACAGCCGTGCTTTCCAATGCGCTCTCAAGCGATGGATTATACCACAGTCAAAGAGACGGACTCCTGGAATCCTTGAGTGACAGTGACCAACTTCTTTGCAAATGAGTCAAAATCAATAGTGACTCTCGCCAAGACGCTAAGCTCGCAAAGAAAAGCCCTTTGCGGTCCTTGCGTCTTGGCGAGAAACAAGGATTATTTCCATGCTTAGTCAGTCTGAGGCGCAGGCTAGACGATTATTGCTGCGATGACATTCCGCTCTTCATCCAGCAGCAGGTTATAGGTTCTTGCGGCAGCGGCAGAGTGCATGATTTCAACGCCAATACCGAGGGAGATCAACTCGGCATAGTGCTGCATTGGTGGAAATATCTGTCTCTCTCCTGTTCCCAGTAACAGGATATCCGGTTTTTTTTCAGCGATGAGTCTGAGATGTTCGGATTGCAACTCTTCGATGTGCTCGATTTGCCAGGGTAAGCAGCTTTTGGGAGCGACGATAACACTGTGCTGATATAGCTGACCGTTGACCTGAATCTCTCCAGGCTGATAGCTGTCGATAGTGAATCCGCCGCTTTGTATAAAGTTAAATTTCATGGATAGCCAATATTTAGCCTAACGTGATTGAATTTTCCCGGGTACTCGGGTACTTTGTCATCTTTTCACGCCGATTATATCAAGAGGTTTTGCGTGTCTACACCTGAAATGGGAGAGTTTCGCCGTATCAAGCGGCTTCCGCCTTATGTGTTTGCAATCGTAAATGCACTGAAGGCGGAAGCGCGTGCGCGGGGTGAGGACATCATCGATTTCGGCATGGGGAATCCTGATCAGCCGACTCCCCAGCATATCGTCGACAAGTTGACGGAAGCGGCGAATCGTAAGGATACGCATCGCTATTCCCAATCCAAAGGGATACCGCGACTGCGGCGCGCTATCTGCAACTGGTATAAGGATCGCTTTGACGTAGATCTCGATCCGGAAACCCAGGCGATTGTCACCATCGGCTCCAAGGAGGGATTGGCTCATCTGGCGCTGGCATGTATGGGGCCGGGTGACTCCGTGCTGGTCCCCAATCCCGCCTATCCAATTCATCCCTGGGGGTTTGTCATTTCCGGAGCGGATGTGCGCCATGTTCCGATGACGCCGGACGTAGACTTCTTCGAAGAGTTGAAGAATGCGATTGTCGAATCCTGGCCTATGCCGAAAATGCTGGTTATCAACTTCCCCGGAAATCCGACAACCCATTGTGTTGAGCTTGATTTTTTTGAACGCGTGATCGAGATTGCCAAAGAGCATAATATCTGGGTAGTTCATGATATCGCCTATGCCGACATCGTGTTCGACGGTTACAAGGCGCCATCCATTCTTCAAGTGCCCGGGGCCGATGAGATTGCGGTGGAATTTTTCTCCCTGTCCAAGAGTTATAATATGCCTGGCTGGCGCGTCGGCTTTATGTGCGGCAACAAGACGCTGGTCGGCGCATTGGCGCAGATTAAATCCTATCTCGACTACGGCACTTTCACGCCAATTCAGGTCGCTGCAATTGCTGCGCTTGAGGGTCCGCAGGATTGTGTTGAGGAGATCCGCAACATGTATCAGTGCCGCCGGGACGTACTGTGTGACGGATTGAATGCTGTTGGCTGGGAGGTTCAAAAACCGAAGGCAACCATGTTTGTATGGGCGAAAATTCCACAGCAGTACCAGCATATGGGATCACTCGATTTTTGCAAGAAGCTGATCAGTGATGCCCGGGTGGCGGTCTCTCCGGGAATAGGTTTTGGGCAGCATGGTGATGATCATGTGCGCTTCAGCCTGATCGAAAATGAACAGAGAACCCGCCAGGCGATACGCGGCATCCGTGAAATGTTTCGTAAAGATGGCGTGAATGTGTAGATTTTCCTAAGCCCTACATAACTGAATTTCACCACGAAGATCACGAAGGAGACGAAGAGAAGCTAAAATCCTACGTGGTCTTCGTGTGCTTCGTGGTTGATTCTTGTCAATAATCTGAACATTTGACTCATAATCGTATAAATTTTGAGTGCTCAAAAGAGTATTAGAGGAATAACAG
>DAOUQU010000244.1 GCA_030625445.1 Gammaproteobacteria bacterium | reverse complement strand
ATCGCCGACTGGCTGCAGCAGCATGGCAAAGGGGGAGTCAAAACCAATTTTCGCCTGCGTGACTGGGGTGTCTCGCGTCAGCGTTACTGGGGCTGTCCGATTCCCGTCATCAACCGCGCAAACGGTGACTCGGTCGCCGCCGATGAATTCCCGGTAAAACTGCCCGAAGACGTCCATGTCGATGGAACCGGTTCGCCACTGAAAAAAATGCCGCAGTTTTACGACCTCGGCAATGGCGATCGACGTGAGACAGACACCTTCGATACCTTTGTCGAATCGAGCTGGTATTTTGCACGTTACTGCTCTTTCGACAACGACGATGCGATGCTGGATGAACGCGCCAACTACTGGCTGCCCGTTGACCAGTATGTCGGTGGCATCGAACATGCCGTGCTGCACCTGCTGTATGCGCGTTTTTTCAATAAGCTGATGCGTGATGAGGGTCTGCTGCAGCACGACGAACCATTCACCAATCTGCTGACCCAGGGCATGGTGATTGCCGAGACTTACTACCGCACCAACGAGGATGGCTCCAGAGAGTGGTTCAATCCGGCGGATGTGCAGCCTGATGGCGACACTTTTATCCTCAACTCCGATGGAGAGCCGGTAATTTTCGGCGGCATCGAAAAGATGTCCAAATCGAAAAACAACGGCGTTGACCCGCAGCACCTGATCGACCGCTACGGCGCTGATACGGTGCGTCTCTACACCATGTTCACCGCACCGCCTGATCAGACGCTGGAGTGGTCTGATGAAGGAGTTGATGGCTCTTATCGCTTTTTACGCCGCCTGTGGACGCTGGCATACAATCATGCAGATCTGATACGTACGGCAGACGCAGAGTCAACGCAGGATAATGCATCCCGGGATATCCGCCGTGACATCCACAGCGTCCTGAAAAAAGCGTTGTTTGATTACGAGCGGCAGCAATTCAATACCGTTGTCTCTGCCTGCATGACCCTGGTCAACTCTCTCTACAAGAGTGAGGATGCCCCGGTATTGCGCGAAGGCATCGGCATCGTGCTGCAGCTGCTTGCCCCGATAGCGCCGCACATGACTCACCACCTGTGGAGAGAGCTCAATTATGGTGACGATATTCTGACAGCCGGATGGCCACAGGTCGATGAAGCAGCGCTGATACAGCAGCAGATCGAATATGTGGTACAAGTCAACGGCAAGGTGCGCTCAAAAATCCAGGTTCCGGCAGATGCCGAACAGGCAATGATTGAAACCCTTGCGCTGCAGAATGAGAATGTGAAAAAATTTATTGGTGATGCGCAGGTTCGCAAAATCATTGTCGTACCCGGAAAACTGGTCAACATCGTCGCACCAGGTTGAGCACCAGTAATCATAGAGTGGCTAACATCTTTACAAATGAATCAAATTTTCACAATAACTCTCGCAAAGGCGCTAAGCTCGCCAAGAAAAACCCTTTGCGTTCTTTGCGTCTTGGCGAGAAACAAGGATTTTTTTCATGCTTAATCAGTCTGAGACCTGGTCTCGCTAGACATCACGTGAGAAACATTGTGAAAAAACACCTCCTCCTGCTGAGCATGCTAATCCTGCTGCTGAGTGGCTGCGGCTTTCATCTGCGCAACACCCAACCTCTGCCGGAGCATCTGAACCCGCTCTATATTCAGGGATTGGAGCGTTATAGCCAGCTCAATAGAACCCTGCAGCGCACCTTTCTCTCTGCCGATGTGCGGCTTGCTTCCGATCAATCCCAGGCCGCCTCGATTCTCACCGTCAGGGATCATGAACAATCACGCCAGGTGACCACTGTCGATAGTCGCGGCAAGGCGACAGAGTATGCGCTGACGCGCAAACTGACCATCAAACTGACTGATAAAGATGGCAAGGTGCTCATGGATGAACGCACCGTCGGCGTGGAGCGTGACTGGATCGATGTCGGCAAAGATGGTCTGGCCGGGCGCGTAGAAGAGAGTCAACTACAACAGGATATGCGCCATGATCTCGCACTCTCGATTCTGCGTGTGCTTGGCTATGCGCTACGATGAAAATTCGTCCTGACCAGCTGCACAGCCACCTGCAACAGGGCATCGCTTCGGTCTACCTGCTGAGTGGCGATGAGCCGCAGCAACTCCTCGAATGCGGCGACACCATTCGCCACTCTGCACACAGCCATGGCTATGACGAACGCCAGGTCATGGAGGCAGCCACACACTTCGACTGGGGGATACTTGCAGTTGAAGCAGCGAGTTTGTCGCTGTTTGCGCAACGCCGTATCCTGGAACTGCGCATCCCTTCCGGAAAGCCCGGCAGAGAGGGCGCCAAAGCAATCACGGATTACCTGGCCTCCCCCCCGGAAGATACCCTGCTACTGATCATCCTGCCCAAACTGGATAAAAACCAGCAGCGCAGCAAATGGTTCACGACCATCGAAAAGTCTGGTGTCGTAATCCAGGTATGGCCGGTGAAGGCGGCAGAGATGCCCCGATGGATTCAAAATCGCGCACAACACCATGGTTTGCAGCTGACCCGGGAGTCGATCCAGTTCCTGGCGCAGCAGACCGAAGGAAACCTGATAGCCGCCGATCAGGAGATCGAAAAGCTGCGCATCACCCATGGCGTTGGCAATATCACATTGCAAGATGTCGCCGCCTCTGCTTCCGGCAGTGCTCACTTCACCATTTTCGAGTTGATGGATGCCGCCCTGACGGGGGAGACTGCAAGAGCGCTGAAGATGATCCGCACCCTGAAAGCCGAAGGCACACCCGAACCTGTCGTGCTCTGGTCTATAGCACGTGAAGTGCGTCTTGCGGCCAGTGTTGCCGAAGCTCTCAGCCGCAGAGAACCGCCTGCAGCTGTTTTTAAACGGCAAAAACCCCCTGTCTGGCAAAGTCGTCAACAACTGCTCACCAATGGTGCACGCAAGCTTCCTCTGCAGGGCTGGTACAGATTGATCAGGAAGCTTGCCAAGGCCGATCAGGCAATCAAGAGCAGCGGTGACCCCTGGATAGTGATGGAAGAGATTTTACTGGGAATGCGGGGAGGTAGGTTTTAGGTGGGGAGGTTTTAGGT
>DAOUQU010000448.1 GCA_030625445.1 Gammaproteobacteria bacterium | reverse complement strand
AGGCCCTCATTTTATAGGCCTGTTGAAAGATCAGCTCGGTTCATTGGCGGATGTGACGGTTACCGAGATCGTAAAGAACCTGGGGCAGTATGATTCCCGCGAAATCCGCACCCACCTGCATGAGCGTTTATGAGCAAGCGGAGAGATCATGGCAACTATTCAAAAAATCACCCTGGATGTCCTTAAACCCCATCGCCCCAACGCCCTGGAATTTGCTGCTGCGATCGCTGATCTGAGCCAGGAGATGCGCGTTCAGGTGATTGTTGAAGCGGTCGATGAAAAAACCGAGAGTATTCTGCTGGTGATCGAGGGCGGAGAGATTGACTTCGATGCGATTTCACAACGCATCAGCGAAATGGGCGCCACGCTGCACAGCATCGATGCGGTAGAAGTGCTCGGTAAAAAGAGTGACACGGGTGACTCCTCCTGATGCAGAGCGGGGAGTTGCATCGCCTGTTATTGCATGTGCAGGGCGCACGGGGCATTGCCAGGCGCTATTTTATCACCAACGGCTTCGATGGCGCCCTCACCATGCTGGGATTGATGATAGGTTTTTTCCTCAGTGAAGATGTGGATGTATCTGTTGCGATCAAAGCCTGCCTTGGCGCTGCGGTGGCATTGTGCATAAGCGGTTTGAGCAGCGCCTATCTGAGCGAGTCGGCTGAAAGAAAAAAGGAGCTGCATGAACTGGAACAGGCCCTGATTGCTGATCTTGGAAATTCGGATGTCGGCCGTGCAAGCCGTCTGGTCCCTGTTGTCGTCGCACTGGTCAACGGCATGTCGCCCCTGCTGATCTCGTTGACGATCATGACGCCGCTGTGGATGGCGCAGCAGGGAATCGCCCTCCCCCTCTCCCCGTTCCTGCTTGCCTCGCTCATCGCTCTGCTGTTGATGTTCCTGCTCGGCGTGTTGCTGGCCAGGCTCAGCAGGGAGTTCTGGCTGTGGTCGGGGTTGCGGGCTCTGGCAATCGCCGTAGGTACGGCGCTGATCATTGTTGTTATTAGCGCGTAGATAATCAGCAGATGACAATCCCGTCGAAGAGTGTCATCAGGCTGAGATCTCAACGATCATCAGGATTCCGGTTACTGCCTGTCAACGGCACGAATGAGACTGGCAGAACGCTTTTCTCGGTGATGTTCCCCTCTTCATCCTTGCTGATCTCCATCAGCTGCTGCGCCAGCCACTGTCCTCCAAGCGGAATCACCAGGCGTCCACCGGGTTTGAGCTGTCTGATCAGCTCAGGGGGGATATCCTCGGATGCGGCAGTCACGATGATGGCGTCGTAGGGGGCCTGTTGCGGCCACCCCAGACGACCGTTGCCGCATTTGACGGTGATATTATTGTAGCCGAGATTG
>DAOUQU010000017.1 GCA_030625445.1 Gammaproteobacteria bacterium | reverse complement strand
CATCAGCGAGTGCCGCGCTCTATGATGATTCCGACGCCGTCGGCGCCGCGTACAGCGCCCTTTTTGTTCAGCGTCAAACGCACCCAGGGAACATCGAACTCCTGGCGAATGATGCGCACACACTCTTCTGCGAGCGTTTCGACCAGCTGGAATTTGCTCTCGCTGACAAACTGAATCAGGCGCTTGGCGACAGCCTTGTAATTGAGCGTGTCATCGATATGGTCAGTCGCAGCAGCCCTGGCGACATCGGCCGCCATCTCGATGTCGAGCACGACAATCTGGCGAATCTGACGCTCCCACTCGTAGATACCGATAATTGTATCGATTCTCAGGTCTCTCAGGAATACAATGTCCATCATAAAATTATCTATTAAATTACAGCAACTCTATATGTAAAGGGATATTCACCACGAAGGACACGAAGAGCACGAAGACATTTTTATCTAGTTGACTCTTCGTGGTCTTCGTGGTCTTCGTGGTAAAAGTCTTTTAAAATATCAACACTTTATTGGTGCATGAGAATTTCTAATTAAATTAAATTGCACTTTATTTTGCCGGTTTGAACGAGGATACTACGCAATCCTGCCGGCAACGCAAACTGGATAACACGCATGGTATTTGGATTTGGCAACAAAAAACAGCACGCAGATGCTGAACAGGCATCGAAAGAAGATGTTCAGGAGCAACCTAAACAGGGGCTTCTCTCCTCCCTCAGGGATAAACTGGGGCGCACGCGCAGCTCCATCGCTGGCGGCCTTGCCGCCCTCTTGAGCGGACGCGGAAAGATTGATGATGAGCTGCTGGAGGAGCTTGAAACCCTGTTGATTACAGCTGATGTCGGCATCGATACCAGCATGCGCATCATCAATGACATCAGCACGCAGGTCAAACGCAAAACCCTCTCTGATCCCGAAGCACTGCAGGGTGTGTTGAAAACCGAACTGCTGCAGATTCTGCAAAAAGCCCATCCTGATGAGAAACAGCCTGCTCACGGAAAACCCCGCGTCATCCTCATGGTGGGGATCAATGGTGCCGGAAAAACCACCACCATCGGCAAACTTGCAAAGCGTTTTCAGAGTGAAGGGCAGCATGTGATGCTGGCAGCCGGCGACACCTTTCGCGCAGCAGCAGTCGAACAGTTGCAAATCTGGGGAGAGCGCAATGATGTTGCCGTGATTGCACAACACACCGGCGCCGACAGCGCTTCGGTCATTTTTGATGCCCTTGAAGCCGCTACGGCAAGAGAAGTCGATATACTGATTGCAGATACAGCCGGCCGGCTGCATACAAAAACCAACCTCATGGATGAGCTGGTAAAAATCGTCCGTGTCATGAAAAAGATTGATCCCGATGCCCCGCATGAAGTGATGCTGGTCGTTGATGGCGGGACTGGTCAGAATGCACTCCAGCAGGCAATCCACTTTAACCGGGCCGTGAGCCTGAGCGGCATAACCATTACCAAACTTGACGGCACAGCCAAAGGAGGAATTCTATTCGCTATTGCAGACAAGCTGCAGATTCCAATACGCTATATCGGGGTTGGCGAGGGGATTGATGATTTGCGCCCATTTGATGCAGCGCAGTTTGTCGATGCGCTTTTTGAAACATGATCCATTTTGAAAATGTCAGCAAGCGCTTTCCCGGCGGCCACTATGGTGTCAGCGACATCAGTCTCAACATCGAGAACGGCGCACTGGCCTTTATTACCGGCCACTCCGGCGCAGGGAAAAGCACCCTGCTGCGATTGATTGCCCTGCTGGAACGCCCGACGCGCGGGCAGTTGCTCATCGATGGCCGCAATATCGGACGTCTGCCGGAAAAAGAGATCCCTGCACACCGTCGCAACATCGGGCTGATCTTCCAGGACCACCGCTTACTGAATGACCGCAGCGTCTTTGACAATGTCGCTCTGCCGCTGCATGTCCAGGGCTTTCCTGTGCGTGAAGTCGGCAAGCGGGTGCGCGCTTCGCTTGACAAGGTGGGCTTGCTGAAAAAAGAGAAGGTTTTGCCAATCACGCTCTCCGGCGGCGAACAACAGCGTGTCGGCATTGCCCGCGCAATTGTCTCAAGACCGCCAATACTGCTGGCAGACGAGCCAACCGGCAATCTCGACCCTGAGCTCTCACGCGAAATCATGGAGCTTTTTCTTGCCTTCAACCAGATTGGCATCACCACCCTGATCGCCTCCCATGATCTTGATCTGATCAACAAACTTGGTCGTCCTGTCATCAATCTGCATCGGGGAGAGCTGACATGAGAGTGGCGCTCTCCGCCCGCCTTTCAGCCTGGTTTGACCAGCACCGTCGATCCGCCTGCCGCAGCTACATGGAGATGCGCCGCCGTCCACTGGCGACCTTGATGACGCTGCTGGTGATTGGCATCACCCTGGCCCTGCCCGCGAGTCTGCTGTCGCTCTTGAAAATCAGTCAAACCATGACCGGGGGCCATCAACAGACAGCCTCTATCTCCCTGTTTCTGAAAAGCGGGATTGTGAATGAGAAAGCGCTCCGGGTGGCGACAGATCTCGAACAACGGCCTCAGGTCGATCACGTTGAATTACTCACCAGTGCGGATGCCATGGAGGAGTTTCGCGGCCACAGCGGCTTTGGCGATGCGCTTGATGCACTGGACGAAAACCCGCTGCCCAATGTGTTGCTGATCCATCTGCTTCCTGACAGCAGCAGCATTGAAATCAGGAAGCTGGCGACTGAACTCAAAGAGGAGTCCGTCACCGATTCCATCGGATATGATCAGGGCTGGATAGAACGCCTGCAGGCGATTACCCAGGCAATCAGAAGAGCGGTGCAGGCTCTCGGCTTTGGTCTTGGCCTGGCTGTGATGCTGATTATCGGCAATACCATTCGTCTTGAGATCATGAATCGTAGAGAGGAGATCGAGGTGACACGTCTGGTTGGAGGCTCGGACAATTTCATTCGCCGTCCCTTTCTCTATATCGGCCTCATCTATGGACTCTTCGGCGCCCTGATTGCCTGGCTTCTGGTCTCCATCCTGCTGATGCTGGTCAGTGGTCCGCTGGGACGACTCGCCGAACTCTACGACACCACAATCTCACTCACCGCTTTTAGCCTGCATGCACTGCTGCTATTGATCCCGATTGGCATCAGTTTCGGCCTGGCCGGAGCCTGGCTTGCAGTCAGCCGGCATCTCTCTTCGATCAATCCGGAATAGGGAGGTTTTAGGTTTTAGGTTTTAAGTTTTAAGTTCTCGCTACTCAGTATTCGCTACTCAGTACTCACGACTCGCTACTCAGTGCTCAGTACTATCTTTTTCTGGAACTTTTCCGCCGATTAGCACTCTCACTCAATGAGTGCTAAACTATTACACAGGAAATGACTAAGGATTTATTATTATGAATGAGACCATGTCTTTGACATTATCTTCAGGCAGTCTTGAGAGCTACATCAGCAGTGCTTTCAAAATACCGATATTGACAGCCAAACAGGAGCGTGATTACGCTTTGCAGCTGCGGGATCATGATGATCTCGATGCGGCTAAATCACTGGTGTTGCCGCATCTTCGCTTTGTCGTGCGTATTGCCCGTGGTTATTCAGGTTATGGCCTGCAGCAACAGGATCTGATTCAGGAAGGCACCGTCGGACTGATGAAGGCTGTACGCCGTTTTGACCCGGATAAAGGCGTGCGCCTGGTCTCTTATGCCGTCCACTGGATTCGTGCCGAAATTCATGAGTTCATCCTGCGCAACTGGCGTATTGTCAAAGTGGCAACGACCAAGGCGCAACGCAAGTTGTTCTTTAATCTGCGCAGCAAGAAAAAGCACCTTGGCTGGTTTTCACAGCAGGAGGTCAACGAGGTTGCTGAAGATCTCGGCGTCAAACCCGAGACCGTGCTTGAAATGGAGTCACGTCTCTATGGCAGTGATCTCTCCTGGGATCTTCCTCCCGGGATGGATGATGAGGAGCAGAGCGTCTCCCCCAGCAACTGGTTGCCGGACGAAACAGCCGAACCTGCAAAATTGGTCGAGCAGCAGGATGCAAATTCATCGCAGCATCAGCAGCTAAGCGCTGCAATGGAGCAACTTGACGAGCGCAGCAGGGCTATTCTGCAGGCCCGCTGGCTAAGTGACTCCAAAACAACTCTTCAAGAGTTAGCCAAAGAGTATGGTGTCTCTGCGGAGCGCATTCGACAGATTGAGAAGAGTGCGATGAACAAAATCAGGGCGCAGATGAGTTCCTGAAAAAATGCAGTATCCCGGGCAGAATTTTAGGGATTATCCTATTTTCCGGGATGCTTACGGATACATCCTGTATGCCGTCCAGCCCTTATCCCGGCGCTCAAAACAGACCCGGTCATGCAGCCGGCTGACTCTACCCTGCCAGAATTCAAATGTTTCAGGTTTGAGTCGATAACCACCCCAGAATGACGGCAAAGGCACATCGCTGCTGAATTTCTGCTCATAGTCACGCACACTCTGTTCAAGCACAGCACGCTCAGGCAACTTGTCACTCTGGCGTGACGCCCAGGCACCGATACGACTGCCTCGATGCCGCGAGTTGAAGTACTCCCTCGACTCCTCCTGCGCAACCCTGCTGACGCTTCCCTCGATGCGTACCTGGCGTTGCAGTGCAGACCAGTGAAACAACAGTGCAGCATACGGATTGCTCTCCAACTCTGCCGCCTTGCGACTGCCATAGTTGGTGAAGAAGACAAAACCATCCTCATCATAATCTTTCATCAACACCATGCGTGCAGAAGGCCTTCCACTGTCGCTTGCCGTTGCCAGCGTCATCGCTTCCGGCATCAGCAGGCCGCTCTTTTCCGCATCTGCAAACCAGTCGCCAAAGAGTTGCAGTGGATCGCGCTGTTCGACATCTTCAGGCATGCCGGTGACAACCCCGCGGCCAAGCGTCAGGAGTCGACGGATAATGGACTTTTGTTTCATGGGATAATGTAGGTCTTTCACATCAATATGCCCGTATGTTACCTGTTTACAGGCAGAAAGCTTGATCTATTCGTCATCGATTTGATCAGAATCATTGACATCCGGGCCAAAATACCGCATTATTACCAATAAGAATCATTCCTATTTAACGCTTTTCTAATATGAACTCAAAATCCACCACCTCTGCACAATACAATGCCGCCTCTCTGGATCAGCTCGCTGTCGGTGAACATGTGCGTATTACAGAGTTCCTGGGTGACCGCAAAACTTCCCGACGTCTGCTCAGTCTTGGACTGCGTGTCGGTTCGGAGCTGGAAATTCTGCATCATCGCGGCCACGGAGTTGTTGTTGCCAGCAGTGGCAATCGCGTCGCTCTCGGCGCCGATATTGCCGACAAACTACTCATCTCCTCTCTCGACACCCCGGAGTAGGCAATGGGTTGTTGTGAAAATGAAGAGCGCAACGCCAAGCTCTCATCTGATATCACCATTGCCCTTGCTGGCAATCCCAATTGCGGAAAATCCGCCCTCTTCAATACCCTCACCGGCATTCGCCAAAAAACCGGGAACTGGCCAGGTGTCACCGTTGAACGCAAGGAGGGACACTTTTCGTTTGATGACAACACCATTACTGCAATCGACCTTCCCGGCATCTATTCACTGGATGCCAGCTCACTGGATGAAGAGGTCACCCGCGACTATCTGCTCAGCCATGACGCTGACCTGATCATCAATGTAGTCGATGCCGGCAACCTCGAACGCAATCTCTATCTGACGGTACAGCTGCTGGAGATGGGGGTTCCAATCGTCCTGGCGCTGAACATGATGGATGTTGCGCGCAAACGTGGTATCTCGATCGATACGCACAAACTCTCTGCCGAGCTTGGCTGCCCGGTTGTTCCCATCGTCGCAATCAGCGGTGAAGGCGTTGAGTTACTGCTGTCACAAATGGCTGCTGTTACCAACGGCGAAACTACCGGTGGTTACCGCCTGGCGCATGAAGAGTGCGTTGAACAGGCAATCAGTGATCTGCTGCCGCTCCTGAAGGGTCGCGAAAAAAGCAACAGGCACTGGCTGGCGCTTAAACTGCTGGAGAGTGACCCCGACAGTCACGGCAGGATTGGCGACGCATTAAGAGAGCGCCTGGAGCATTGGCGGAAGCACATCGAGAAACGCGCCGGAGAAGATGCGGACATTTTCATTGCTGATACCCGTTATAGCCATGCCCACTCACTGGCGCAGAGTGTTATCAAAGACAAGGGGCGTGTCGGCCGCACACTGACGGACAAGATTGACCGCACTGTGCTCAGCCGCATCTTTGGCATTCCGATATTTCTTGCCGTTATGTATCTGATGTTCATGTTCACCATCAGCATTGGCGGCGCCTTCATCGACTTCTTCGATGGCATTGCCGGCGCCATCTTCGTCGATGGCTTCAGGGAGGTTCTGACCAGCGCCAGCGCCCCCGAATGGTTAAAAGTCGTACTGGCTGACGGCATTGGCGGCGGCATCCAGATCGTCGCCACCTTTATTCCAATTATCACCGCGCTCTATCTGTTTCTCTCGGTCATCGAAGACAGCGGTTACATGGCCCGCGCCGCCTTTGTCATGGATCGCTTCATGCGTTCTATCGGCCTTCCCGGCAAGGCTTTTGTGCCCCTCATCGTCGGCTTTGGCTGCAATGTCCCGGCAGTGATGGCAACCCGAACACTGGAGAGTGAACGTGAGCGCAAACTGACAATTTTGATGAACCCGTTTATGTCCTGCGGCGCTCGCCTGCCGGTCTATGCCCTGTTTGCCGCCGCCTTTTTCCCCTCCAACGGCCAGAACATCGTGTTTGCGCTCTATCTAATCGGCATTATTGTCGCCATTCTGACCGGCATGATCATGAAAAAAACCCTGCTGTCAGGAACCAGCACAGGTTTCATGATGGAGCTGCCACCCTATCACCTGCCGACACTCAAGGGCATCCTGCTACGCACCTGGGATCGTGTGCGTCTCTTTATGAGAGAGGCTGGCAAGATCATAGTGCTCATGGTGCTGGCGCTGAACCTGCTGAATTCAGTCGGCACGGACGGCTCCTTCGGCAATGAGAATAGCGAGACCTCAATCCTCAGCAGCATCAGTAAAACCGCGGTGCCACTGTTTGAGCCATTGGGGATACATGAAGATAACTGGCCCGCCATTCTTGGCATCATCTCCGGGGTGCTGGCCAAAGAGGTGGTTGTCGGCACCCTCGATACGCTCTACTCCAACCTTGCCATGAGTGACGCCGGTAAAACCCGGGAGGAGGCCTTTGATTTTCGTGCCTCCATCTACGCCGCCTTCGCTTCGATTCCGGAAAATCTGGGAGGTGTCAAAGAAATGCTCGGCGACCCGCTGGGGATGGATGTCGGCGATGTCGAAGATACTCTCTCCGCTGCAAAATCACAGCAGGTCAATGAAGGCACTTTTGGCGCCATGGCCTCGCGTTTTGATGGCAGGATCGGCGCCTTCGCCTACCTGCTGTTTATCCTGCTCTACTTTCCCTGCGTCGCCACCATTGGCGCCATTAAACGTGAAGCCGGGGGAGCCTGGGCCGGGTTTGTTGCTCTGTGGACAACATCTGTCGCCTATATCGCCTCCACAAACTTCTATCAAATCGCCACTTTTTCCCAGCACACCCTCTATTCGTCGCTGTGGATCAGCGGGTCGCTGTTAACGCTGGCTGCATGCATCATCGCGCTGCGGGTGTGGGCGCACAAAGAGGAGAAAGCAATCAAGCAACCGGCGCAGGTGCAGGCATGATTCTGCTGGAAATCAAGAGCTACCTGCAGCAGCGCAAACAGGCCTCATTGACAGATATCGCTCTTCATTTTGACGCAGACCCCGCAGCCGTCGAAGGGATGCTGGAGCAGTGGATACGCAAGGGGAAAATCCACAGGACAACCCTGACGACATCTTGCGGCAGCAGCTGCAATCAATGTGACAGCGCAGAGACGGCCCTGTATGTGTGGGGGAAAAACCCTGCCGCCCAACCCGTGGAGTGGCTGCCTCGCAACTGCAAGGGCTAAGAGATTCCCCTCACCCTAACCCTCTCCCCAGGGGAGAGGGGACTATTTGATCGAATGGTCGCGATGGAAACAGCAATCACAGAGGCCAAACATAGAGAATCATCGGCAGAGAGACCATCACGATGAGTATCTCCAGCGGCAGTCCCATACGCCAGTAGTCGCTGAATTGATAGCCACCCGGCCCCATAACCAGGGTATTCGATTGATGTCCGATCGGCGTCAGGAATGCACAGGAGGCGCCGACAGCGACTGCCATCAAAAAGGGATCAACCGAGACTTCGAGCTGTTGAGAAAGACTGATGGCTATCGGCGCCATCACCAGCACTGTTGCCGCGTTGTTGATGATGTCAGAGAGAAACATGGTGACGATCAGCAGCAGCGCCAGCACCCACACCACACTGAGGCCACTGGTCCACTCCGCTATCGCTGTTGCCAGCAGCGTGGTCGTACCGGTTGTCTCAAGCGCCTGGCCAACGGGAATCATCGCTCCCAACAAGACAATAATCGGCCAGTCGATCTCATCATAGAGCTGCCGTACCGGCAGAATGCCAAGTATCAGATAAGCCATGATGGCCAGCAGAAACGCCATATAGAGCGGCATGACTTCCAGCATTCCAAGACCAATGGCGGCTGCAAACACCAGCAGGGCAACTCCCGCCTGCCGTTGCTGCCCCAGCGTCAGCGCACGGGGAGCCAGAGGCAACAGACCAAACTGTGCAATCTGCTCATCAACCTGCTGCTCCTTTCCCTGCAAGAGTAAAATATCGCCAATACGAAAAGTCACCCTGCGCAACCGTTTCCTGAGCGTTTCACCATATCGCGAGAGGCCATAGAGAGCCAGGGTTCCACCGCTCCTGCGGCGCAGGTAGGGGACGCCATGTCCCACCAGCGGGGAGTCGCCGGAGACGATACCCTCAAACAGCGTCAACTCCTCCGGCGCCACATCCGCAAAGGCCGCACCCGGCGCACTCAGCATCTCCAGGCCATAACGATCGATCAGCGGCTGCAACTCCTCTGCACGTCCCAGCACCACCAGGATATCTCCACTTTCAAAGCGGTAGTCTGAAACCATCGGTCTTGCCCTGCTATTTTCATGGGCTATCCCCACCAGCAACAGATCCCACTCCTCATCCATCACCAGTGAACGCAGTTCTTTTCCCGGCAACTCCGACTGATCGCTGATTTTGAGCTCGGCCAGATATTGCCCCACCTCAAACAGCTGGTCAACCGCACTCTTCTCGAGGCGCTCTTTCGGCAGCAGCCGCCAACCGATAAGAATCACGAACAGGACTCCGACCACGGCAACCGGAATACCGACTGGCGAGAAGTCGAACAGTGCGAAAGCCTCCTTTCCGGGAATATCCGCACGTATCGATGCAATGATAATATTTGGCGGCGTACCGATCATGGTCGTCATGCCGCCGAGAATGCTGCCGAATGCAAGCGGCATCAATATCAGCGCCGGTGACCGCTGCTGCTTTCTGGCCGTCGCGATGGCCACAGGCAGCATCAAAGCCAGCGCGCCAACATTATTCATAAAAGCCGAAGCGAACGTCACCACCAGCGTCAACAGACCGATATGAACAAATTGATTGCCCGTCACCGATCCCAGCCGGGAGGCGGCGAGATCCACCACGCCGGCATTCTTCAGGGCATGGCTGATGACCAGTACTGCAGCAACAGTCACCACCGCAGGATGACTGAATCCGGAAAAAGCCGACTCCATCGGCACCAGACCCAGCAACGCACACAGCACCAGCGCTGACATGGCGATGAGATCATGGCGCCAGCGCCCCCAGGCAAACATCAGCAGCACCAGAATAAGTACGGCTGTAATCAATAACTGTCCGGTTTCCATAAATTCAACCCGTAATTCTGAGTAGTGAGTACTGAGTACCGAGTACCGAGTAGTGAGTACTGAGTAGTGAGTACTGAGGGCTGAGAGCTGAGGGCGCCTCACCTCTCCCCTCGCTACTCACTCCTCACTCCTGATCCCCCACCTCGCTCCTGTAATTTCACCGAGAGATCCAGAGGCACAGACCCCCTCCACCCCTGAATACGGACATCGCTGCCAACTGCTTTCGATGCCACCGTATTGACAATATCAAAAGAGGAGTTGATCGCTGTTTCATTGATGCGGGTAATCACATCACCCGGTCGCAACCCCGCCTCGCCGGCTGCTCCCTTATTGTAGACCTGAGTAATCAGCACACCTTGCATATCCGACTTCAGCCCAAAGGAGTCCGCCAGCGCTGCGGTCATATTCCGCCCGCCGATTCCCAGCCAGCCATGACTGACGTTGCCGGTATCGAGCAGTTGCCGCATGATTCCCCTGACCATATCCACCGGAATGGCAAAACCGATCCCCTGCGATCCCCCGCTGCGGGAAAAAATCGCTGCGTTGATAGCAATCAACTCTCCCTGCGCATCTATCAACGCACCGCCGGAGTTCCCCGGATTGATAGATGCGTCAGTCTGAATGTAATTCTCAAATTTGCTGGCGCCAAGATGGCTGCGTCCTGTTGCCGAGACAATCCCCATGGTGACCGTCTGGCCAACGCCATAAGGGTTTCCAATCGCCAGCACCACATCTCCCACTCGCAGGCTCGAGGATGCTCCAAGTGTGATGACCGGCAGTGGCCCGGCTTTGACACGTCGTTCACTCAAATCAACATGCAGCACTGCCACATCAGAATCGGGATCAGAACCTGCAATGGTTGCCTGCAGACGTTCACCACTATGCAGCACCACCTCGATCCTCTCCGCACCCCGCACCACATGGCTGCTGGTGACGATATAGCCTTTGGCGTCCACGATGACTCCGGATCCGCGACTCTCTTCACGCTGCCGCCGATGAGAGCGCTTGCGAGGCGGAGCATGAAAGCGCGGCCCGGGCTGTCGCTCCAACGCCCTGCTGGCAAAGACATTCACCACGGCTGGCGCCGCACGCTCAACAGCGTCCGCATAGGAGACGGGGCCGTTCATCCCTGCTGCCGATGCCTGCACAGGCATCAGCATGATCGGCGCAGCAATGCCGATGATCAGAAACAGAAGGTAGAGAGATTGATTTCGCATATACTGCATCTATTGTTCGGAATAGCATTAACGCTATCATAACGGCCCGCAAACAAATGATCCAAATTCAAACATTGGAGAACTGGTGCAACCAGCAACTCCAGCCTGAGAGTTTTTCTGACTACTGCCCCAACGGCATACAGGTTGAGGGCAACAGAGAGATACAACGCCTCGCCAGCGGCGTCACGGCATGTCAGGCGCTGTTGGATGCTGCCGTGGAGTGGCAGGCCGATGCCATCCTGGTTCATCATGGCTACTTCTGGAAAGGAGAAGCAGAACCCCTGACCGGCATCAAGGGGGATCGCATTCGCACCCTGATGAAAAACGATATGACATTGCTTGCCTATCATCTCCCGCTCGACGCGCACCCCCTGTTCGGCAACAATGTACAACTGGGAAAGCGCCTGCAACTGCTCAATGCAGCAGCCACAGACTCAAGCGGAGGGCTGTTGTGGAGTGCTGAACTCCAGGATCCCGTGACTCCTGAACAGCTATCAGAAAACATCACGCAAGCCGTTGACCGCGAGCCTCTGCATATCGCCGCCGGAAAAGAACAAATCCAGCGTATTGGCTGGTGCACCGGTGGAGCACAAAAGTATATTGACCAGGCCGCCGATCTCGGCCTCGATGCCTTTATCAGCGGAGAGATCTCGGAATCAACGGTGCATACAGCACGTGAACGCAATATCCATTACTATGCAGCGGGCCACCACGCAACCGAGCGTTATGGCGTACAGGCGCTGGGTGATGCCATTGCATCTGAATTCGGTATCACTCACCGCTATATCGAGATCGACAATCCGGCGTGATCTCTTATTTCTACAGCATGTCGCTAATCATCAGTCTGCTGTTTTCCTGCCTGCCTCAAAACAGCTTTGCGGAAGAGAAGCCGACACAGATGAAATCAGCCAGCTGGCAGAGTAAAGCGCAGCAACGCATCAGAGCGCGCTTTGAACAGGCTGGAGTCGCCTGGCCGCCGGTAAAAATTACTCTACTGGCATTGAAACAGAGCCGTAAACTTGAACTCTGGGCATCCACGCATGGTAAGAGGCATCTGATTCACACCTACCCTATCCTGGGAGCCAGTGGAACAGCCGGACCCAAGCTTCGCCAGGGTGACAAGCAGGTTCCTGAAGGCATCTACAAAATTTTGTGGCTCAATCCAAAGAGCCGTTATCACCTCTCCATGAAACTCGACTACCCGAATGTGGAAGATCGCAGGCATGCCCGCGAAGAGGGCCGCAATAACCCCGGAGGAGACATTTTCATTCACGGCAAGGACGTCTCTATCGGCTGTATTGCAATCGGCGACCCTGCCATCGAGGAGCTCTACACCCTGGTTCAACGCACCGGCGTCAAACAGGCGATCGTCTATATCGCCCCAACGGATCCGAGACAACGCCCCTTGAGCGCACCGCAGCTGGCCCCGGCATGGCTCGATGCAAGGTATCAACAATTAAACGAAATATTCCAGCGGTTTCGATAATCTTCGCCACCCACTTACTCAGTACTCACTACTCAGCACTCAGTCCTCAGTACTCATCTTTATTCCCAACTCATCCCAAATAGCGTCAATACGCTCCTTGACGGCGGCATCCATCTCAATGGGCATACCCCACTCCCGCTCTGTCTCCCCTTTCCACTTGTTGGTGGCGTCAAAACCAACCTTGGA
>DAOUQU010000309.1 GCA_030625445.1 Gammaproteobacteria bacterium | reverse complement strand
TGTTGTATCATAAGCGTCCGGGCAAATAGCAGCTTGCAGACGCATAACCATGAATCAACCTTCTGATAATCAATCTTCCGACAGCGCCCCGGCTGAGAAGCAATATGTCAAAAAGAGGTCTTCACAACAGGCATCTCAAACCAACCTCTCCCTCGGAGTCATAGCCGGACTTCTGCTGATTATTCCCGTTGCGATTTTTCTTCGCAAGGGCTATATCTCCCAGCAGGAGATCCCGATTGAAAAGCCGCTTGAGCCGGTGAAGATGATCAAGAGCGTCCCCTCGATCATTGTTGCAAGAAAAATGCCTTCGCACAGCGAAGCGGAGACGGAGATTCTCTATAACGCATTTGGCGACCGCATTGGTACGCTGTTCGAGTATCACTTGCCCGGCGACAGGAAAATCACTATTCCAAGGGCCGGTTTTGAAGAGCAGTTTCTGAGTGATTTAAAGAGCGATGAAATACCAACTGATCAAAACTATGTTCTTGACCGTCTCTACTTCGCGTCCGGATCGAGCGAACTCAATGACGAGTCACTGGCTCAGATCAAGGCAACTGCAGCAATTCTCCAGGCCTATCCGGTGCTGCGCATTCTGCTTCGCGGGCATACCGACAATAGCGGATCGGAAGAGATCAACCTGGAACTCTCCAACGAGCGGGCTCACTCTGTTATGGTCGCACTCATCAAGCAGGGAGTGCTGCCTATGCGGCTGTCGATTCAGGGAATGGGTTCGGAAGAAGCTGTTGCTGATAATGAGACCCGGGAGGGGAAGATGCGTAATCGTCGCATCGATCTGTCGATTGTTCAATCAGAGGAGTACGGGCCAAGCGTCTACTCTTATTAGAAGATCCAATTTAATTTTGCTACCCTGCCCGTTCTGTTGATTCGCATCAACTCCTGAGTAAAATGACACACATGAACAACATCAACACTATTCTTGTTACCGGCGGCGCCGGCTATATTGGTTCCCACACCTGCCTGGAGCTGCTGAATGCAGATCATCAGGTAGTCGTGGTGGACAATCTGAGCAATAGTATGGTCACCGCACTGGAGCGTGTGCAGGAGTTGACGGGAAAGCAGCTGACATTCATCGAGGCTGATTTGCGGGACAAGCAGGCGCTGGAACGGATTTTCACTGAACACAGCATCGATGCCGTCATTCATTTTGCCGGCCTGAAGGCAGTGGGTGAATCCGTGAGCATCCCGATCGACTATTACCAGAACAATATCGGCGGCACCATCAACCTGCTGGAGGTCATGCATCACTCAGGCGTGAAAAATATCGTATTCAGCTCATCAGCCACTGTCTATGGCGATCCTGACAGCCTGCCAATTACAGAGGAGTTTCCCCTCTCAGCCACCAATCCCTATGGCAGATCCAAACTCATGGTGGAGGAGATACTGGGTGATGTCTATGTCTCTGATGCAAGCTGGAATGTGGCGTTGCTGCGCTATTTCAATCCGGTCGGAGCGCACCGCAGCGGTCGCATCGGAGAAGACCCCGGCGATATCCCAAACAATCTCATGCCCTATATCTCCCAGGTAGCGGTGGGGAAACTGAAGCAGCTATCCGTGTTTGGCGGGGATTACTCAACCAAAGACGGCACCGGTGTACGGGACTATATTCATGTGGTGGATCTGGCGCTGGGACATATCAAGGCGCTGCAAAAACTGACCGCCAATCCCGGCCTGGTGACTTACAACCTGGGAACCGGTCAGGGCTATTCTGTCATCGAGATGGCCAGGGCTTTCGAGCAGGCATCCGGGCAGCCTGTGCCCTATGAAATCGTCGCACGGCGCCCCGGTGATATTGCCGCCTGTTATGCCGACCCCGGGCTGGCGCAGCGGGAGCTTGGCTGGAAGGCAGAACGCGGTTTGCAGGAGATGTGTGAGGATAGCTGGCGCTGGCAGTCAGCTAATCCTGAAGGGTATAAAGAGAGTAGCGAGTAACGAGTGGTGAGTTTCTCAGTACTCAGCACTCGTTACTCAGTCCTCTCTCTCATCAATCCAGGCCATCTGAATGGCCTCGAGAATCTTCTCTCCGACATGTTCGGGATCATCATCAAAATCGGGCAGCGCCATGATCCAGTTGCGCAGATCAACAAAGTTGATGTTTTTCGGGTCTATATCGGGATAACTCTCATCCAGCTCGATCGCGATATCGAGCGTGTCCAGCCATTTCAATGACATAGTATATTCTCCTCAGTACTCAGTACTCGTTACTCAGTCCTATTTTTTAATGATTTTCCGAAACCATGTTGATGGTGTACTTGGGGATTTCGATCACCAGGTCCTCATCGTCTACGACTGCCTGACAGCTGAGTCGGGATTCCGGCTCCAGACCCCACGCCTTGTCGAGCATATCATCTTCGATCTCG
>DAOUQU010000288.1 GCA_030625445.1 Gammaproteobacteria bacterium | reverse complement strand
TTTTGAACGGTAATCTGGTGTTGATTGATGAGTTTTCTCATGAAAAATTCGTAGCCAGATTATTTGGAGACTACGCTCTGTCACATACTGGCCAGACATGGAAGTGCCGGCCTGATTTCTGCCCAACGCCAACGGCCCCTTTTTCCAGGTACAAGGCCCAGGCCCAGTCCGGTTCAAACAGGCTGGTTGTTGATGACCAGTAGCTTTCCCTAATCTGCTCGAATTGACGTCGGGGTAGCGCAGGTCCCCACTGACTGCAATCCACCAACGACTCCAACTCATTGATGCAGGGCAATCTCCATCGCCTGCAACCATGCTTGTGATTCAAATAATCGATTGCTGACAGCGCCTCTGACCAGGTTGCAGTCTCGCCGGTCAAATTGGCACACCGCATCCAGCACAACCGGCTCATGCGGTCATAGATGGTTTCACTCTCTACATGAAAGCGAGGCTCGGGCCAGACTGCTCCATACTGAAACTCGCCATCATGCCCGCTTCCAATACAGTCAATGCGTTTCCCCTCATGGTCATAACATTGTTTTTGCCCGCTGGCAGGCAGGACGTTGCTCGCACCTCCACGGAGAGGCCACAGCAGGAAGGATTGATCCTTTCCACCATAGAACATGCGGGCCCCTTCCATGTGAATATACCAGGCGTGGGATGGAATGATGGCAGCCGTCGTCGATGTCCAGTACCAACTGGGAAAGATATTTCTGAATGGATGGCCTTCCGGAAGAGCCGGCCTGCAGGTCTGAAAACTCAACAGGCTGTATAGCTCCCGCCTGTTGGGAACACGCCAGTCATCGAATCCGAGATGCGACACCCGATTCATCTCGTGCACATAATCGAACGCCTCCTGCCAGGTCAGCTGAAAGCCGGCAATATTGGCATCACGCAGCCAGACGAGATTTGTGAGCCGGTCACGAACGACACCTCCTTCGACCTGGAATCGATTCTCCGGCCAGGGAACACCCAGCTGGAATTCGGCATCCTGACCACTTCCTTCGCAAGCAATGAGCTGGCCATCTGTATCATGACAGCTAAGCTGCCCTGACCAGAGGTAACCAGGAATCTCTCCGGTACACCTCACCTCGGCTTTCTCACGGGGAAGAGGACAATAGCAGCAAGAGTTATAACGCCTTTAAAATGCATCAACTTTTCTCTCGCAGATATTATTTCGGTGGTTTGTTACAGCAAGGAGGCGGAGGGGTTTTTGCATTGTCCCTGGCATTGGCGTCCAGGAATTGATACACACTCCCCCTGATCCTGCTTCTCCAGCCATGCGATGGTGGAAAGCCAACGCTATCCAGCGCTTGAATAATCGCCTGGTAATCTAATTGGGCAGCGACGTACTGCACCATAAGCCGGTGTTTGGCAATATCCGCGGCCACGTTGGCGACACCCGGCAATGCATTGACTGCCTGTTCCACCATCATTGCATCAGCGTCATCAGCCAGCACCGGTATCTCTATCCATCGCCTGACTTCGTCGACAGGATGTTCTAACTGTTGCGTTTTCATCACTCACCTCCAGGCTCATGTCGGTCGTCCAGCTCTTTTCGCTTTTGTTCGAATTCCTGTTGATCGATCTCCCCCCTTGCATAGCGCTCCTTAAGGATGTCGAGTGCAGACTTCCGGTTTTCAGGCGGATTATTTCTGCTCCCTCCTGTTGCCTTGACTGCCCACACTATGGCAACGATCAACAGGACCCAGAATATCCACATGAAGCCGCCTCCGAAACCAAACATATGTCCGTCATACATCGCTGTTCACCTCTCTAAATCTTTATGCGTCTCAGTCTGAGCGCATTACTGATGACCGATACAGAACTGAAGCTCATGGCGGCAGCTGCGATAATCGGCGACAGTAATAGTCCAAACGCGGGATACAACACTCCGGCGGCCACAGGCACACCAAGAGAGTTGTAGATAAAGGCGAAAAAGAGGTTCTGGCGGATGTTGCGCATGGTCGCGCGACTCAGTCGCCGCGCACGCACAATTTCGGGATGCATCGGGCGGGTGTATTCGGTACGTCTCTCTATTCCGGTGATGCTTTTACGCTCCAGCGCCATGCCGCATTTTGGACAGACGCCAGGGCGCTCTTCCTGAACCTCCGGATGCATCGGGCATGTATAAATCATCGACTGAGAAATGACCATTACTGCACCGTGATTGTGATTTTCTCGGAGATCAGTGGTGGATCCTGTGGTTCATGCTGTTCATCGCCCAGCAACAATTGCAGCGTGTGTTTGCCCGGAGGAAGTTCCAGCATAGTCCCGGTCTCACCCTGATCAAAATGCATGTGATGAGCATCTCTGGGAACAGGTTCCGAAAGATCCGGCAATTGTTCTACATCCACCAGCAGGTGATGATGACCAGCAGTGTGCCTCTGCTTGCTCTTGGTTCCCGCAGGCGTAATACCAAAGCCCTTGATTCCAAATTTCACCTTGAACGGACTCTTTACCACCGCACCATCTTTCAATTCGATGAAATAGACCTTCGCGTGCTCAGGCGG
>DAOUQU010000212.1 GCA_030625445.1 Gammaproteobacteria bacterium | reverse complement strand
GGGCCCATCAAAGTGCGTTCAGGAGGATGAAAAGAGGTTGTCATAAGGTCTGCCGCTAATATGTTGTGAATTCAATTCCTAAGTATATGGGGGGATGACTGTATGTAGCAACAGGGAAATTTTTCGGGTTATTGAATGATTCACCATGAAAGACCTAATTTCTCAAAAAGTCCGTGCATTGTTTGAATCTGAGCAGGATCGGGACCAGCTTTTCAGGGACGCGTGAATACATCCCTGTAAGCTCTGATAAAACATCCCTGTTTTATACAGCCCTGAAAGGCAAATCCCAATCCTGCTTCCCTGCACAGAGTTACTGAAAGACACTAAAATCATGGAAACAAGCAAGCTTTTTGAGGTATCTATTTGAAATACTGAACTGACTTTCTGGTGGCTTACATTTTCGTGCCTTTCGTAGTTGAAATTAGCTTTCATCACTAATGCGGAATGGCGCCAAATATCTCCGGGGGCGGGCAGAGCTCCTTGATGCGGACGGTGACCTGGGTTTGCAAATGCATGTCATCTCCGATTTCCGGGTAGCGCTCCTGGAGCGACTGCATACAGTTTGTGGATTGTTCTCCCACTTCTCCAGCGGCCCTGGCGATCTTCTCCATTGCTGATTTGTCTCCCGACTCCAGCGCCTGCGAAAACTTCTCCATATCCGAGAACACCGGTTTTAAACATTCACACAGGTCTTTGGCGGCATTTTCCACAGGGCCTGATTTGCTGCAGGAGAGCAGCCCCAGTGAGAGAGTCGCTACAGCGACTATGGATAGAATATTTTTCATTTCGATCATCTTTTTTGAGTGGCAAGCGGAAAGTTCACAGCGGCCAGCAAGTATAGCAAGACCGCCAGTGTAACGACCATGGAAAATCCGCTGTGGATAGCGAGCAGGGTAGCGAGTATCGCACTGATGACAGAGGCGCAGCCGTTGATTCCCCATGCCCAGGGGATCAGCTGTTGGGCATGCTGTCCGAGATGGGAGAGAGCCAGAGGAAAAGGCATGCCCATCAAGGTCGCCAGAGGTGCGATCATGATAATTGAGAACACCATTTTGAACACCAGCGGCAGTGACAGCAGTGCGTCAGGCAGATGTTTGAAAAACAGTAGATAGGAGAGACTCAACACAGCGATGCCGCCCACGGCAAGCACCACGCCCCGGCGAACATATCCCTGCTTCACAAGACGCTGGCTGAAGAGACTGCCGAGGCCGGCAAAGATCAGAAAGCCTGTCATGACAGTGGCGGCAGAGTAGAGCGGATGGTGCAGCAGCAGCGTCATCTTCTGAATAAATGCGATTTCGATAAATAGAAAGGCCAGCCCGATGGCGAAAAAGTAGATCAGCACGCTGCTGCGCCTGATGGTTTGCCTGGGAGGCTGTCGGATTATGGATGATTCTACTGCGCTGGCAGTGAAGCGGTCCAAATCCCCCCGATTTTTCGTTGCGTAGGGTCTACTATGCGCCTCAAAATCGTGAAAATTTGTACTCGCTTCACTACCATGCTCGCTACGAACCCCATAACCCGACAGCCTCCTGGCCACCTCCCTGCGTTTGAGGAACAACAGCGGCAAGATGATCAGCAGCAGGCTGGCAAGCAGGGCCTGCAGCAGTGTCGATACCGATATCAGGTAACCCTGCTCGAGCAGCGACATTCCGCCGCGGCCCTGCAGGGAGAGAATCTCCGGCAGTATGCTCCACTTGAAGAAGTGGAAAAAATAGGGGCGGTCATCGGTCGAAGGCTGCAGATCGAATTTATAGTCATCCATGAACTGTTCGGCATCGTCGCCCAGCAGGGCTACTGCTGACTGATAAAACCAGGGTTGCCGCAGTTGGTTGAAACGGTTGGCCTCACTGGCCTGCATCCCGGGATACCAGGCAACATCAAAGCCAAGCGTTTTGCTAAAGAGTTTGACGGCATCGATCTCGCTGCTTGTGAAGGCGCCATTTTTTATCAGCAGGGTGCCGGTCTGCCAGCCTCTGATGAGCACCAGTTGCTGCGCGGGGTGTTCCACTCCTGACTCTTTGAGCGCCTGAATGGCTGTCGCCATCAGTTTCAGAGTATCGCGCGGCGGCAGCTTGATCCAGCGGCTGACAGAGAGATAACCTTCGGGCTGCAGATGCTGCAGATAGGTTTTGAAGGCTTCGAGCGTATAGAGATAGCTCTCATTGAGGGCGTAGAGACCGGCAGTGGAGGCGCCAAAGGCATCCATCAGCGCCACCTGTATCAGATCATAGTGTTGTGAGGAGTCCGTAATAAAACCGCGCGCCTCATCGACATGCACCTCGACATCACTCTGCTGATAGAGATGCCCGGAGAAGTCAGCATAATCGCTGCGCAACAGCTCTACGATCTGCGGGTTCAGCTCTACCGCAGTGACTTGGGGGATCTGGTGATAACGCGCCTGCTGCACATTGGCGCCACCCCCGGCTCCGAGGATCAGTACCTGCTGCAGCTTGCGCAGATGATAGGGGAGGACGGAGGTGATCTGGTCAAGATAGGCAAATGCCTCCGGCTTGCCGGCATCACGGGTGATGACGCTCATGTTGCCGCCATCGGTGAATATACCCACCTGGGGAGGTGGTTCGTGGTCGGCCTTGATGCTCAGCCCCGGAGCATGGCGAAAAGGGGTTTGCCGGCTCTCCACGATGTCCAGCAGGCCCAGTGGAGAGGAGTGCTGTGCAACGATCTTTGTAGCGGGGATCTGCAGCGTTTGTGACAACTCTTTATAGGGAGAGATTACTGCTGTGCTGTGCAGTGCAAGCCAGATCATGGCTATTGCAGGCAGGATAGAGAGCAGAGCAACACGCCAGGCAGCGGTTGATTGCAGCGCCATGGCGGCAAGCAGTGTTGCCATTAGGGCGAATACTCCGATCCAGGCCAACACCTCAAATGGCATGAATTTAAACAGGAGTAAAATGATGCACATACCGCCGAGGCCTGCGCCAATAAGATCATAGGCGTAGATTTTGCCGATCATATCGCTGTAGTGGCTCAGAGCCAGTGCAATCGCGCTGGCGGCAAACAGGAAGGGAATCGCCAGCAGCAGGTACATCAGCAGCAGCCACCCCGGCTGACGCCAGTCCCACAATACCTCCTCGGCATTGAACGGCAGCTGCTGTACGAGCAGAAATGAGGCGATGGCGGAGATGCCGAAGAGCGCGATGGCGGCAGTGTAGAAAAGAGCAAAATGATTGTTCAGCTCTCTTTGGAAGATGGTGATGACAGCCCCGCTTGCACCATAACCGAGCAATGCCAGACTGATGATCATATAGGCAAAATGGTGCCACTGGATGATCGAAAAGAGCCGCATCAACAGGATCTCATAGCCAAGCGCCGCCAGTGATAGCAGGGCGATTGAGAGAAACAGAAGGTGTTGGTGACGTTTCATTTCAGGTCGTTCCCACGTGAGCTGAATAGTTACCTTTACATTATGTCTAATGACTCCCCG
>DAOUQU010000375.1 GCA_030625445.1 Gammaproteobacteria bacterium | reverse complement strand
TAAAAATATCTGTATGCATCTGTGGTTTCGATAAAGAGGTTCATGAGATTAACCAGGATATCATCTGAACATGTCAGAAATTGAACGACTGATCAGCCCTCAGGAGGGTGGTGAAGAGGCGTTGATCGATCGCGCCATTCGTCCCAAAAAGCTGGAAGATTACGTCGGCCAGCCGGTGGTGCGCGAGCAGATGGATATCTTCATCCAGGCCGCCTGTGGACGCTCCGAGGCGCTTGATCACGTGCTGATCTTCGGCCCCCCGGGTCTCGGCAAAACCACCCTGGCGCATATCATCGCCAATGAGATGCAGGCCAGTCTGCGCCAGACTTCCGGCCCGGTGCTGGAGAAGGCGGGGGATCTGGCGGCGCTGCTGACCAATCTCGAACCCCACGATGTGCTCTTTATCGACGAGATTCACCGTCTTAGTCCGGTGGTCGAGGAGGTGCTCTACCCGGCGATGGAGGATTACCAGATCGACATCATGATCGGCGAGGGCCCCGCAGCGCGCTCCATCAAGCTCGATCTGCCTCCGTTTACACTGGTGGGGGCAACCACCAGGGCGGGGCTGCTCACCTCGCCGTTGCGGGATCGCTTCGGCATTGTGCAGCGCCTCGAATTCTACTCGACGGAGGATCTGACGCATATCGTGCGGCGCTCCGCAGGGATCCTTAACCTGAGCCTCGACAAGCCTGGTGCACACGAGATTGCCCGGCGCTCACGCGGAACCCCACGCATCGCCAACCGCCTGCTGCGGCGGGTGCGTGACTATGCGGATGTCAAAGGCGATGGCAGGATCGATGCCGAAATAGCCGATCTGGCGTTGGAGATGTTGAATGTCGATAAAAATGGTTTTGACCACATGGACAGACGCCTGTTGTCAGCCATCATCGAGAAATTTGAGGGCGGCCCCGTCGGTGTCGACTCTCTTGCTGCGGCGATCGGCGAAGAGCGCGGCACCATTGAGGATGTGCTTGAACCCTACCTGATCCAGCAGGGTTTTTTGATGCGCTCGCCACGCGGACGCATGGCGACAAATGCGGCATGGCGCTATCTGGGATTGAGATCCCCGCAGCAGCAGGATTCAGCCGAGGATCTTCTCTCCGAGTAGGACAAAAAAGCTTTTACCACGAAAGTCACGAAAAACACGAAAAGGGACAATCCATTCCCTCGTTCCCATGCTCCTGCGTGGGAATGCATACTTTGTTATCCATAACTCGATTCCCTGGAATTTTCCGTCCTATGTATGGGGTCCCACGGTCCCCTGTGGGAACCAGTGTGATTTTCTGTTTTTTTTATTTCGTGTTTTTCGTGACTTTCGTGGTTCTCTCTTTTGTGATGATTTCAATCTTCTGCATATAACTCGACTTCATCGCCTGCTCGAAGGCATCGTTCGAGGCATACTCATAGCCGAAAACCGGTTTCCATAATCGCTGGTTTTCCATGCAGAGATAGAAAAACACCTGCTCATGCCACTCGCCGGAAAAACTCTGCCAGGCATGTGAGAACATCTCCAGCTTGATCTCATCGGGGTATGAGAGTTTGCCGTCGGCTTCCACCATCGGCATCTTGAGTATCTGGCTGTCGAAGCCCTGTTGGCGAATCTTCTTGATAACCGGTTTGATGAAAGTCAGGGTGCCGAGGGAGATCATCGCCACCTGCTGTGGTGTGAAGCTTTGCTGAATTTTCTGGAAAATCTCCGCGTAATCCTCTCTCCATTGTTGATAGTGAATCATCGGATGAAAATGGAAGCCGACAACGCTGCCCTTTGCGGCCAGTTGACGGGCCGCATCGAGCCGTTTCTGCAGTGAAGCGCTGCCATGCTCCTCGTTGTCAATGATCGTCTGCGGGTTCAGCGACCAGCTGCAGATCAGGTTGGGC
>DAOUQU010000002.1 GCA_030625445.1 Gammaproteobacteria bacterium | reverse complement strand
CCAAGCGAGAAAAAAAACAGGATCAGGAAAAAGTCCCTCAATGGTTTCAGACTTTCGGAGACAAACAGCGCCACAGGCGCCGATGCCAGGGATACACCGGCAATAAAAGCGCCGATTTCAGCAGATAGCCCCAGCCAGCTTGCCAATTGCGCCATACCAAGACACCAGCCAATAGCAACAAGAAAAATAAATTCCCGGATCTTGTCGAAACGACGGATCAGGGGTATCAGCAGATATGTAGTCATGATCCACGTAAACAACACCAGCAATGGCAGCTTCAATAACAGCAACAGAGGTTCCAGCCATCCCATACCAGCATCGCCTGAGCTCTCACCAGCCCCTTTCACCAGCACCAGCAGCACCATCGCCAGTAAATCTTGCAACAGCAAAATCGAGATCACCACCTCACCTGTTCGTTGATGATGCAGGATCGATGTCGGCAACAGTTTCAGTCCGATGATGGTGCTGGAAAAACTCGTCACAGCCCCCACCAACAGCGCCTCGGCGAAGGGAACGCCAAATAGCAGCGAGACCGTGAATCCTGCCAGTGCGAAGATCATTGAGCTGGAGACAGTCACCAGGGTTGTCTTTTTCACCATCTGCAGCAGCTCGACAGGATTCAGACTGAGACCCAGCAGGAACAACAGGAAGATGATGCCTATATGGGCAATTTGCTTGATGACCTCTGGGTCACTCACTATTCCGAACACGGACGGGCCAAGCAAAATTCCGAGTAGCACATAGGCAACGAGCAGCGACTGACGCGCGAACAGCGCAACTGCCGCAATCACCGCAGCACCGGTGAAGATCATAAAAAAAGTAAACAGAATCGGATCTTGCAGCATTGTGAACTCAGCTTAACACCTCAATTTATTCCTCATTTTCATACTTCTGCGTGAGAATGCGGAAATTACCCAGAGTCTCTAATAATAGACTGATTTTTCATGGATTTCTGGCAAAATGAGTACGATCTGGTGATTCAGACAATCAAGAAAAACGCATTCACAGCTTGTCGAATGGAGGCGTTTCTGATATATCTAGCGCGCTTAACAGAGAACTCATTACATACTCGGGAGGACTTCGATGTCCGCAAAGAAAAAAGCTGCGGCAAAAAAGAAGGTCAGCAAGGCAACAGCAAAGAAGAAAGTTGCAGTAAAAAAGAAGACAGCCACAAAAAAGAAGGTTGTTGCAACAACAAAAAAGAGGGCCCCTGCAAAAAAAGCAACCACGAAGAAGCGTACTTCGAAGAAGCGCGCCGTCAAAAAAGCACCTGCCCATGCAGGCGCAAACGGTATGCTGGAATTTGAACCGTACAAAGAGAAGCGTGGTGAAGAGTATATGAATGAAAGGCAGGAAGCCCATTTTCGTTCCATATTGTCTGCGTGGAAACAGGAGTTGATGGAAGAGGTTGATCGTACAATGCACCATATGCGCGATGATGCTTCCAATTTCCCTGATCCCAATGACCGGGCGACCCAGGAGTCGGAATTCAGTCTCGAACTGCGCACCCGTGACCGCGAACGCAAATTGATCAAGAAGATCAGCCAGACCATCGATCGACTTGATGATCATGATTATGGATGGTGCGACTCTTGCGGAGTAGAGGTTGGTATTCGCCGCCTCGAAGCACGTCCGACTGCCACGCTCTGTATTGACTGCAAGACCATTCAGGAACAAAAAGAGAAACAGATGGCGTAATCCACCCCGGGGCCGGGAAACCACATTTCCCGGCTCGCCCTCCCGATGCACTATCGCGGTCGCTTCGCTCCCTCCCCAACCGGCCCTCTCCATTTTGGCTCAGTCGTTGCTGCGCTCGCCAGTTATCTGGACGCCAGACAACACCAGGGGGAGTGGCTGGTGCGCATCGACGATATCGACAGACTCAGGGAGCGTCCGGGAAGTGCAGCACAGATACTCTCGACCCTTGAACATTTCGGAATGCAGTGGGATGGAGATGTCGTCTACCAATCACAACGTCTGCGGCTATATCAGCAGGCGCTCGAAAAGTTGCGCGCCAGCGGACTCATCTATGGCTGCAACTGCAGCCGCAAGCAGATTGCTGCAATTGCCAAATCCGGCATTGGTGGATTCATCTACCCGGGCAGCTGCCGCGACCTTAACATCGCTCAAACCACGTCACACTCTTTACGACTGCGCACGAATAACCTTTATACTCGTTTTGATGATCGTATCCTGGGTGCAATCACACAACGGATCGAATTCGAGATCGGCGATTTTATCATCCGGCGCGGCGATGGCATCATCTCCTATCAACTTGCTGTCGTCGTCGATGACCATGAGCAGGGAGTAACTGACATTGTACGCGGAGAAGATCTGTTGCTGTCAACACCCCGTCAGATTTATATTCAGCAGCTGCTGGAGATACCGCAGCCTGCCTATATGCATTTACCGCTGGTGAGGAGTGCAGACGGCAGTAAACTCAGCAAAAGCAGCGACGCCTGGCCTGTTGATATCAAGAACCCTGTCAGGACACTCAATCAGGCACTCGGCTTTCTTGGTCAGCAACAGGTCCGGGCTGACAGTGTCGAAGAGTTCTGGCCCCAGGCCATCCGTCAATGGGATATAGGGGCCATCAAAAGAGTAATGAACCACGAAACAGGCTGAAGAGATGGGGAAAGAGAACGTAATTATTCAGCACCCCGTTAAACATGCAAATCCAGTCACTGTTTTCGGGCGTATCTGTAGGAAACGTAGGAGGCAGGGATGCCGACTCGAGCCTACATGGAGGTATTTACGGCGTTTTCCGGAAGATATGCCTGGAAACAGTGACGATCCAGCAAGTACTGAATAGTTACAAGAGAACAATAATAATTCCGTGTAGTCCGTGTGTTCCGTGGTTAAAAACAGCTCTGTTTGATTTTGTTCTTCCTTTGTACCATAATTACAAGCAAGAGAACAAATAGAGAATGTTAGTGTCCGTCAATCTTACACGCCGCCAGCAGGAGATCTATGAATTTCTGCTGGATAATGAATTATACTTCAAGCATCCGCCCACCCTGGCGGAACTCTGCAGCGCTATGAAGCTCAGTTCCCGGGGCTCCATGCACAAACAGATCACGGCACTGATCGATGCCGGACTGGTCGAGCCGATGCATCAGAAAAAAAGAGGCATACGACTGCGCCATACCGAGACACCCTCCCCTGCTGAAAATCTCGACCAGCTGCCGATGCTCGGTTATATTGCTGCCGGCCAGCCGATTGAAGCAATCAACACGCCTGACTCCATCGGCATTCCCTCCTGGTTGCACAGTTCCAGGCCCTGCTACGTCCTTGGGATCAAAGGTGACTCAATGATTGAAGCCGGTATATTAGATGGTGACAGGGTGATTATTGAGCAGCAGGATCATGCACACAACGGCGACATTGTCGTAGCGCTGATCGATGGCTCTGAAACAACCTTGAAGCGGCTGCAGCAAACACCGCAGGAGGTCATACTTCACCCTGCCAATGCAACCATGGAAGCACAACACTACTCCCACGGGCAGGTACAGATACAGGGAGTACTCATTGGCCAGATGCGTAAATATCACTGACCTGGCGCAATCAGATCCAACACGGCATCAGCGGCTTTTTCAGCAGCGTTCTGCTGCAGCTGCCTGTGTATCTCCCGGTATCTCTGCTGTATCACTTCAATCTGCTGCCTGTCAGTCATGAGGCGCAGCAGTGCCGGGGCGATCTTCTCAGCCGTGCACTGATGCTGAATAAACTCAGGAGCCAGCGCTTCTCCGGCGAGCAGATTCGCCATGGCGATGTAATCCACCTTGATGCGCCGAAATAGCGTCAACAGGTGATAAGTGATCGCATTGACACGATAACCAACCACCATCGGCTTCTTATACAGCAGTGTCTGTAATGTTGCTGTACCCGATGCCGTCAACACCGCATCTGCCGCTTCGAGCGCCAGGTCAGCCTGTTTTTCAAGCAAAATGCAGTCGAGATCAGGGACCAGCTCCTGACGCTGCTGCTCAAACAATTCATGGATGCGAGCGTTCACCATCGGAGCGACAATTTTCAAACGAGGGAGCTGCTGTGCAAGCACTGCCGCAGCTTCAAGGAAAGGCCTTGAGAGACGCTTGATTTCACCGACGCGACTGCCCGGAAGCAGCGCCAGCAGAGGTACATCCCGGGGAATCCCCAGCGCTGCTCTCGCCGCGGCAGGATCGGGATTCAGCGGAACCTCGTCAGCCAGCGGATGACCCACATAGATGCTTGGCACATGGTGGCTGAGTAGAAACTCCTGCTCAAAAGGGAAGATACTGAGCACCAGATCCAGCCCCTCGCGCAGAATCTTGACCCGCTCCTGTTTCCATGCCCATACGGTCGGCGCAACATACTGAACTGTTGGAATTCCAGCAGACTTCATCTTTTTCGCCAGCCCCAGGTTAAAATCCGGGGCATCGACACCGATAAAGACATCAGGAGGATTGTCGATCAAATGCTGTGCCAGCTGACGGCGAATGCGCAGCAGTTCCGGAAGGTGCGGCAGCACTTCAACCAGCCCCATGACCGACAGTTTTTCAAGCGGATAGAGGCTTTGCATTCCGGCTGCGATCATCTCCGGACCGCCGATCCCGGTGTATATGACATCAGGAACCTGCGCATTGATCGCCTGCATCAGAGCAGCACCCAGATGATCTCCGGAGGGTTCAGCAGCTACAAGCGCAATGCGTAATCCGGACATCTCTTAGGAAACCATTGAATGAATCGATGGGAAGGGGCTTCGGAGGAGGGGCAAATTGAATGCTTGCTGGAACATACTGAAAATCATCCCTTCCCTCGTAGAAAAATCTCCTCAACGCACGATGCTGCGACGGCTGTTTTCCAGAAAATCGGCCATCACAGCAAGTTGCGGGGAGTCTCCGGCAAGCCCGGCAATCTGTTCGGCGGCTTCGTCGAGCTTGAGCCCGCTGTGGTATAGCAGTTTATAGGCATCCTTGATCAGTCGCACAGTTTCAGCATCAAAGCCACTGCGCTTCAACCCTTCGCTATTGACCCCCCTGGGGATGGCAGGCGATCCGGAAACCAGCAGATAGGGCGGTACATCGCGGTTAATCGCCGTTCCCATGGCGGTAAAGCAGTGTGCGCCGATCGAGCAGAACTGATGCACCAGCGTAAAACCGCTGAGGATGGCATAATCATCGATATCGACGTGCCCGGCAAGAGAGGATCCGTTTGACATGACAATATGATCCTTGAGCATACAGTCGTGCGCCACATGGGTATAGGCCATCAGCAGGTTGTCATTGCCGATACTAGTTATCCCCTGGTCCTGCGCCGTGCCGCGATGGATGGTGGCATATTCGCGGATGGTATTGCGGTCACCGATTCGCAGGAGCGTATCCTCCCCCGAATATTTCTTATCCTGGGGTATTTCTCCGATTGAGGAGAACTGGAAAATCCTGTTCTCTTCACCGATGGTTGTCTTCCCCTGAATGACAACATGCGAAGCGACGCTTGTCCCCCTGCCGATTTTCACACCTGCGCCAATGACGCTGAAAGGGCCAATGCTGACCCCCTCTGCAATTTCACAATCTGCATCAATAACAGCAGAGGGATGAATCATCAGATCTCCCGCGGTGTACACATGATTTGCGCCGAGACCGCCAGCTGCCCGTCGACGGTTGCCCTGGTGTCGAATACCCAGATCGAGCGCTTTTGTTTGACGAACTCGACTTCCAGTTTCAACTGGTCTCCGGGCTCGACAACCCGCTTGAAACGCACCTTGTCGATACCGACGAAATAGTAGATCAGACTCTTCCTAAGCTCTTCAGGCTGCGCCTTCATCGCCAGCAAGCCGGTGCATTGGGCCAGCGCCTCGACGATCAGCACTCCGGGCATCACCGGCTTGACCGGAAAGTGCCCTGCAAAGAAATGCTCGTTAATGCTGACATTCTTGATGCCGACCAGCCGCTGTGTTCCTTCAACCTCAATGACCCTGTCAACCAGCAGAAAGGGGTAGCGGTGGGGCAGATACTCCATGATCTGCCGGACATCCATTACTGTTTCACTCATTTACAAATCCTGCTGAAAGCTCTGAAAAAACCATGCATTTTCGAGGCGCTGCCACTTACCTTTTTTACCACGGAACACACTGAATACACGGAAAAGGAAGGTGATGATTCCGTGTAGTCCATGTGTTCCGTGGTTTGTTGTTTAAGACCCTGCTCTCTCTGCGGAGTTTAAGATGTTACTCGTTTATCTGTGTTTACCTGTGGTTACTATTTTTTTCCGGAAGCCGTATCAGGCTCCTCTTCTGCGTGACGCTCCTTCAGACGCTGCAGAATCTGATCAGAGATATCAACGCGGTCACTGACATAGACGACACCTGCCTCAAAAACCATGTCGATATTTTTCTCCTTGGCAATGGATTCAATCACCTCTGCTATCAACAGACGCAGCCTGTTCATCTCTTCATTTTTCTGCAGTGCGATATCTTCCTCCATCTCGATGCGGGCTGTTTTGAGGCGGCGCGCCTTGACCAGGATATCCCGCTCCAACTCCGTGCGCTTATTGATCTCCAGTGTATCGCGCTGATTTTTTAGCTCTTTTTTTAACTGATTGAGGCGTTCTTCACGCAAATTGAGTTCAGATTCGCGCTTTTCATAACCAGCCTTCAGGACCGCTTCAATCGCCTTGACCTGGGGCGTAAATTTTAAAATCCTGCTGACATTGACAAAGGCGAGCTTATGGGGAGCACTGCCGGATTCCACAGCCACGCAGGGCGTTGTAGAGAAAAGCAGTGCTGCAGCCAGCAGCAGAGAAAAACGTCCCATAGAGATCAACTAGAAGTTCGAACCAAAGGTAAACTGAAACTCTTCGGTTTCATCGAAGGGTTGCTCATTAAAGGGCGCCGCATAGCTGACATTTAACAACCCGAATGGTGAAAGCCAGCTCACTGCCAGACCGGCAGAGTAGCGAAACTTGTCTGAATCAAAGTCATCGACATCGAAGGAGACATTGCCAAAATCGACAAAGCCGATCAGGCGGACGCTCTCACTCAGATCCATGAAGGGCGGTGGAAACCAGAACTCCCCACCGCCAATGACCTTGAAGGTACCGGCAATGGTATTGCCGTCGAGGTCTGTTCCTCCACCGATCGAGTAGGATTTATAACCACGCAGCGAACCCGGGCCGCCGGCATAGAAACCTTCATAAAAAGGGAAAAGGCCAGTATCACCGTAAGTGTCACCCCAGGAGACCTCCCCCTTCAATGCCAGAGAGAGCTTATCGGTAATGCCGAAATACTGTTTATGCTTGTATTTCAGGGTCCAGAATTCAAAATCACTGCCGGGCAGCGCCAGCATCACACCTGCGCTGATGAGGCTGCCGTCAGAGGTAAACATTGCCGTGTCCCTGGTGTCATGCGACCAGGTGATGCCAAGTTTGTAGGTGTTGATCTGCTGGCCATCCTCATAGAAATCGGCGATATAGTCTGGCGCCAAAGCTTCATCAAAGTGGAGTTTCATATACTCGAGATTCAGGTAGGCGCCGATCCTGTCCCACTCAGAGATAGGGAAGCCGAAATTCAGCCCCAGGATTCCGGTGTCAGTCGCATATCTGGCAACATCCGTATTCAGTTTGGAAAAGTCGGTCGCCCGATACATGATCCTGAAACCCTGGCTGATGCCGTCAATGGTAAAATAGGGATTGCGGTAGGCGAGTTCCGCGTAGGTATTGACATCACTGGTATTAAAACCCAGCGTAACATTCTTGCCGGAGCCGAAGAAGTTGTCATCGCTTAGCCTGGCCTGGAACGAGACGCCGCTGTCCTGTGAGTAACCGACGCCCAGCATCAACTCACGGGATTTTTTCTCAACCACGGTGACATCCACATCGACCTGATCCGGTGATCCCGGGACAGGCCTGGTGGCGATCTCTACCGTTTCAAAATAGCCCAGGCGCATCAACCGCTGCTTCGATTCCCTGACCTTTTCAGCTGAAAACCAGGCGGCTTCCATCTGGCGAAATTCACGCCGCAGTACCCTGTCTCGTGAACGGGTATTGCCGTGGATATTGACGCGCCTGACATAGGCGCGCCTGCCGGGTTCAACATAGAGCGTGATCGTGACACGCTTGTTTTCTTCATCGATATCGGGGATGGCATTGACACTGGCCAGTGCATACCCCTTGTCGGAGAGTACTGCATTGATGGCTTCGGTGCTTTTGACGACCTGCTTACGTGAAAAAGGCTCATCACGCCGTAATTCGATCAATGGAAAAAGCTCTTCAGGGTCCACTACAGCCTTGCCGGCCAACTGGATATCTTCAACTGTATAGACATCCCCCTCCGTAATATTGATGGTGAGGTAGACATCCTCTTTCTCGGGACTGATATTGACCTGTGTCGATAGCACATCAAATTTCAGGTAGCCGCGATCCATGTAAAAGGAGCGCAGGCTTTCTATATCCGCCTCCAGTTTCTGGCTGGAATATTGATTATTTTTGGTAAAACGTGAAATCCAGTTGCCTGTCGAAAGGGAGATTTCATCGAGCAGATCATCCTCGTCAAAGTCCTTGTTGCCAACGATGTTGACGCGTTTGATCTTTGCCGTTCTTCCCTCACGCACATTGATATCGACTGCCACACGGTTACGTTCCAGTGGTGAGACTGTGGAGGTGATGATGACGCTGTATTTACCGCGGTCAAAATAGGAGCGTTTCAAATCCTGCTTGATGTTGTCCAGGACCTGCTGATTGAACACTCGTCCTTCAGAAAAACCCGCATCACGCAGACCGGTTTTCAGCTGATCCGTATCGATATCCTTGTTGCCGCTGAAACTGATCGATGCAATCGATGGACGTTCGACCACTGAAACCACCATCACGACGCCATCCTGCTCGAGCGATACATCCTTAAACAGACCGCTCTTGTACAATGCACGGACGATCTCGCCACCGGCAGTGTCATCGACCCGGTCACCAATCTCAAAAGGAATATGGCTGAAAACGGTGCCGACTGGAACCCGCTGCAAACCCTCGACCCGGATATCCCGTATAACGAAGGAGCCGGCATAAACAAGTGAAGAGAGAACCAGCAGCCCTGCTGCTATTAACGCATATTTTATTTTTATCACTGGAAAGCCCCGTGTGGGTCTGAAAAAAAGTGCACCACTTCAGCAATTTGATTGTTCACCTGCATACTGAAGATAAACTCATACTGAATAGATGCCGATTATAAAGGAATTCTGGTTGTTGCGTAATGCAAAAAAACAGCTTTGAATCTCTTTGAATCTACACAAGAACTCTTTTACCACGGAACACACGGACCACACGGAAAACAGGAGTGGTCGACTTATCTATTTTCGTGTTTTTCGTGACCTTCGTGGTTGAAAAAAGTCTGATTAGCAAAATTATGGCGCCAGGTGCAAGGCTTTTTGCACCCTACAGCTCTGAAAAAAATTTTCTTTGATTCTCTCTTCCGTGTTTTCTGTCTGTTCCGTGGTTGAAAATTGAATTACATACCGAAAAAACGGTGTAAATCGACATAGATAGCCAGGAACATGATTGCCGCAATAATAATCAAACCCACTTTCTGCAGCTGCAGCATTGCAGACTCTGACAGTGGACTCCCTTTTACCGCCTCGATCAAAAACAGAAACAGATGTCCACCGTCGAGCACAGGTATAGGCAGCAGGTTGATGACACCGAGGGTAATGCTCAGCATCGCCAGCAAACCGACAAAAAATGAGAAGCCGCCCCTGGCGGAATCGCCGGCAATCTTGGCTATCGTCAGTGGTCCGCCCATATTATGCACCGACATTCTTCCGCTTATCATGCTCCAGATGCCGTTGAGGGTCAGCCTGGTCATGCGCCAGGTTTCATGCAGCGCCCTGGGCCAGGCTTCAATAACGCCATAGCGATCCAGAATACGGTATTCATCCGCGAACCCCTCGGGGATCGCACTACCGACACCGGCAAAACCAATCACTTTGCCATTCTCATCCTTCGCATCCGGGCGCAGCGTCAGTTGAATCTGTTCAACGCCTCTTTCAACAACAAGCTGAATCTCCTGCTCCGGATGCGCCCTGATAACATCACTCCAGGCTTTCCACGAAGCTATCTCTTCACCATTGGCAGAGAGAATATGGTCCCCCGGATTTAATTGCGCACGCTCCCCCGCCTTGCCACTGCTGATGACGCCAATCACTGCAGGAAGCGTCGGAAACCGGGGAGCCAAACCAATTTTCTCCAGCGAGGCCTGACCCTCACGCAATGGCGACAACATTGCATTTGTCAATACAACAGCACGCTCTTCCTGGTACTCTCCCCGTAGAAGAAGCTGCGCCGGCTGTTCCTTCATTGCCGCCTCGATCAAAGCCTGGTTGACCCTGTTCCACCCCGGCGTCGAATCATCATTGATGCTGACAATACGGTCATTTTCACGCACACCGGCCAGATAGACTGTGGAGTCAGCCGCCAGCTCTCCCACATAGGATTTGATATCGATCTCGCCATTCACAAAAACCGCCCAGTAGGCCACAACGGCAAACAGCAGGTTGAACAGCGGTCCGGCGGCTACGATGGCGCTGCGAACAGCAAGCGACTGGCGATTGAAGGCATAGGGAAGATCCTCTTCGGCAATATCTTCCTCCTCGCGTTCATCGACCATCTTGACATAGCCGCCAAGCGGAATGGCAGCAAAGATGTATTCAACGCCATCTTTGGCGGTATGTTTCCATAGAGCGGGACCAAAGCCGATGGAGAAGCGCAAAACCTTGACTCCCAGTTTGCGCGCAACCCAGAAGTGGCCGAACTCGTGAACACCGACCAGAATGACGATGAGAACCATCGCCCAGAAGATCATGGAGAGAATATCAAACATGCTGGTGAGACCAATACTCAGATTGACAAGGCTTGAAAGTTTTCTTAATTTCTCGCCAAGACGCCAAGACGCAAAGGATTTTTCTTTGCGGGCTTGGCCTACATGGATGTAGGTCAGGGGCGTGAGCAGGGATGCGGAAGCTTTGCGTCTCTGCGAGAGTTATTGTTGATATTAGAATCATATGTGTAATGATGTTGAATACTAGGGTTGCCAGTCAGACCATCTGAGGAATAAATTGTTCCGCCTGGCGGCGGCTCTGCTGATCCACTTCCAGCAGGTGCTCGATGCTCTGCGGCTGCACCTGTTCAGCACTCTCCATCACGGCCTGATTCAGCCGGGGGATTGCCGTGAAGGGGATGCGGCCGTTGAGAAAGGCATCAACCGCCACTTCGTTGGCCGCATTCAGAACCGCCGCCATGACTCCACCAGCAGCAACGGCGTCATACGCCAGCTGCAGACAGGGAAAACGCTCGAAATCGGGTTGTTCAAAATCGAGGCGTGCTACATCAAACAAATTCAAAGATGCAACGCCGGAATCGATACGCCGGGGCCATGACAGCGCATGGGCAATGGGAGTACGCATGTCAGGATTTCCCATCTGCGCCAGCACCGAGCCATCGACATATTCAACCATGGAGTGAACCACACTTTGTGGATGCACCACCACCTGGATATCTTGAGGCGCAAGATCAAACAGCCAGCGCGCCTCGATCACCTCCAGACCCTTGTTCATCATGGTCGCCGAATCAACCGAGATCTTTTTTCCCATATCCCAGTTGGGATGAGCGCACGCCTGTTCGGGCGTCACCTGTTGCAGATCATTCACAGAAGCGCTGCGAAAGGGGCCGCCTGAAGCAGTCAGCAGAATTCGTCTGACCCCCTCTTTGCTTCGATCCGCCGGCATGCACTGAAAAATGGCATTATGCTCGCTGTCAATTGGCAGCAATGTCGCCTGATGTTGCTCGACAGCATCCATAAAGAGTTGTCCTGCGACAACCAGTGACTCCTTGTTTGCCAGCAGCACCCGTTTGCCGGATGTGGCAGCGGCCAGCGCTGAGCGCAAACCGGCTGCGCCGACAATGGCCGCCATCACAGCATCGACCTGTGGCAGTGACGCCACAGCCTCGAGTGCATCGGCGCCATCCAGCACCTCTGTCGTCAGCCCTTCGTGAGCAATGCTTTGACGCAGCCGGGCTGCAGCCTGCGGATCGACAAGCACCGCATACTGCGGTTGAAATTCAATGACCTGTTGCAGCAGTTTATCGACACTGCTGTTGGCTGCAAGCGCAATGACCCTGAACTGATCAGAGTGGCGTCGCAGTACATCCAGCGTGCTGACGCCGATGGAGCCGGTCGATCCAAGTACAGTAACTCCGATCACTGCAAAATCCCACTGAGATAGAGTCCGGCAACAAATACCGGGGCGCTCGCAATCAGGCTGTCGATGCGATCCCAGATCCCGCCGTGTCCGGGAAGCAGGTGGCCGCTATCCTTTTTGTCAGCACGGCGCTTCACCAAACTCTCGAACAGGTCACCGGCAACAGAGACAACAGCTGTCAGCAATGACAACAGCAGTGCGACAACAATCACCGATGATGTCGAGGAGAACAGCATCACTAACATGAATCCCCCCCACAGGGCTGCGGCGAGCAGTGCTCCAGCCATCCCCTCAAGCGTTTTTCCGGGACTCAGCACTGGCGCCAGCTTGCGGCGGCCAAAGGCCTTGCCGGTGAAATAGGCGGCTGAATCGGCGATCCAGATCAAAATCAGCAATCCCAGTGTTAATTGCGGTCCGATATCAGTCAGCTGATGCAGGGAGACCAACGCCTGCCAGGCTGCAGTGAGCAGCAACAGTCCGAGCGCCAGGATAAATGGCTGAAATGCCGCCTTGCTCAATACCTTGTGCCGCCATGAAAACAGAGCAAGGGACATCCCCAGCCATAAACCGGCGGCAATCAGGATCAGGAAGCGGGACACCCCGTCCGTGGCAATAAACCACAGTGCGGCGATCAGCAACCCGCACAGGAACACATAGAGAAGTTGCAATGGAAGGGATTGCAGGCCTGCGAGTCGCGCCCACTCCCATGCGCACAACAGCATCACCGCGGCTACGATAGCGGCAAACAGCCAGTGATCAGCTGCCAGAACACCCCATGCAACAAGCGGAATCAGTATGATGGCGGTGAGAACGCGTTGCAGCAGCATCAGCTTGCCGTGACCTGCTCGCCCGTGCGCCCGAAGCGGCGCTGTCTGAAGGCATACTCCTTAATCGCCTTGCGATACTCCTGAACCGAAAAGTCAGGCCAGAGTACATCGGTAAAATAGAGCTCGGCGTAGGCCGCCTGCCATAGAATAAAATTGCTGATGCGCAGCTCTCCACCGGTACGGATAAAAAAATCGACATCCGGAAGATCCGAAAAACTCAACTCTGCAGCAAAGCGCTGCTCATCTACATCAGCTGCGGCAAGTTCACCACCTGCTACTTTTTCAGCGATACTGCGTGCTGCTGTAGCAATATCCCATTGCCCGCTATAGGAGAGGGCAATCTGCAGCACCATTTTGTGATTCTCTGCCGTCAACTTCTCAGCACTATCGATAACCTGCTGCAGCGTCTCCGAGAGTACGGATCTGTCGCCGATAAAGCGCACCTGAATATGGTTGCTGTGCAGTTCGTTGATCTCACGCTGCATCACCTTGATGAAGAGCCCCATCAAAAAAGAGCTCTCCTGTTCCGGTCGTTTCCAGTTTTCACTGGAGAAGGCAAAAACCGTCAGGACCTGGATTCCCAGATTTTTACTCTCTTCGACAATTGCATGCAACAGCCTGGATCCTGCCTGGTGACCAAATGTGCGCGGTTTCTTTTTCTGTTTTGCCCAGCGTCCATTGCCATCCATGACGATTGCAACATGGTGCGGCAGTGCAGAAAATTGAACGTTATCAGACACTCTTCAGGGACTCAGAAGGACATCAACTCTTCTTCCTTGACTTCAAGACGCTGATCGATCTCCTTGACATGCTGATCCGTCAATTTCTGGATAATCTCCTGCCCACGCCGATCATCATCTTCGGTGATCAGCTTCTCCTTGAGCAACTCCTTGAGATCGCTGTTGGCATCACGACGAATATTGCGCACTGCGACACGCGCCTGCTCACCCTCGTGTCGTACCACACGGGTCATATCCCGGCGTCTCTCTTCGGTCAGCGGCGGCAGTGGGATGCGCATGACATTTCCAGCCGTATTTGGATTAAGCCCCAGATCAGACTCCATGATCGCCTTCTCGACGGCCTTGACCATCGTCTGCTCGAAGGGTTGGACCAGCAGCGTACGGGCATCCTCAACAGAGATATTTGCTACCTGCCTCAATGGCGTATCTGTACCATAATAGGGGACAACAATCTGTTCGAGCAGGCTGGGATGCGCACGACCGGTGCGCAGTTTTGTCAGTGCACCTTCAAACGCATGGACACTTTTTCCCATGCGGTCAGCTGCATCTCTTTTTATCTCATCAATCATCGTATTTCAATCATTCTGTTTTTTCAGGATTATCCGTTGTGTACCAGAGTACCGACAGACTCTCCACCAATCAGGCGCGACAGTGCACCCTCGTCATTGATATTCATAACACGCAGTGGCAGATCATGATCTCTGCACAGCAGGATCGCCGTCAAATCCATCACCCCGAGGTTTTCTCTCAATATGCGGTCATAATCGAGTGCCGCATAGAATTCAGCATCAGGATTGCTCACCGGATCTGCCGAATAGACTCCATCGACCTTGGTCGCCTTGATAAGCAGATCGGCGCCAATCTCAATCGCACGCAGAGCGGCAGCTGAATCAGTCGTGAAAAAGGGGTTTCCGGTTCCGGCAGAAAAAATCGCCACGCCGCCCTGCTGAAGAAAACCAACAGCACGATCACGGCTGTAGTGTTCACACATCTGGTCGATGCGCATGGCGGAGAAGACGCGGCTGTTGACGCCGGCACGACGCAAAAAGTCGTGCATGGCCAGGGAGTTCATCACTGTCGCCAGCATACCCATGTGGTCACCGGTGACGCGATTGATACCGCTCTGCACCAGGCCGGCACCGCGAAAGATATTTCCGCCGCCGATGACGACGCCAACTTCGACGCCAGCTTCGGATATCGCCTTGATATCAGCAGCCAGACACTGCAGCACCTGCGGTTCGATACCGAAATCGCCACCACCCATCAGGGCCTCGCCTGACAGCTTGAGCAGAATTCGCTTGAGCGGTTTATTCATGGTGGTGAATCCGGTCCCGAAGATTGCGCAAAATTATACCTGAAAACCACCAAAAAAGATTAACCACGAAAGAGACGAAAAGCACGAACAGTTGATTAGTCCATTATCTCGTTCCCACCGTCCCCGGTGGGAATGCATATGAAGTTATCTCTGAATCAGGTCTACATTCCCACGCTGGAGCATGGGAACGAGGAGTTTTCGTGTTCTTTCTTCTCTTTCGTGGTAAAAATCCCTTGGAATAATCAAGCGTTGATCTGCGCCATGACTTCGGCAGCAAAATCCTCCTGCTTTTTCTCGATTCCCTCACCCACCTCAAAACGGGTGAAGCTGATCACTGTAGCGCCCGCCTTTTCAAGCATTTTGCCGACAGTCGTATCAGGATCGATCACATAAGGCTGCCCGTTCAGGGTCACCTCCTGCAGATATTTGCGCACGCGGCCTTCGATGATCTTGTCAACGATATTTTCCGGCTTGCCGCTCTCCAGCGCCTGCGCACGGAAAATCTCACGCTCCTTCGCCAGTGTATCTGCCGGAACTTCCGCCTCGGAGACGCACACCGGATTGCTTGCAGCAATATGCATGGCAATACCACGACCGAGCTCTGCATCGCCGCCTTCCATATCAACAACAACACCGATACGCACACCATGACGGTAGCTGTAGATGCTGCCGCTGGAAGCGACGCGCACGAAACGACGCACAGAGATATTTTCACCAATCTTGGAGATCAGATTTTCACGTGTGGTCTCAATCGTCGTCTCTTCCCCATCGTGCAGCGGCTGCTGCACCAGTGCGTCCACATCGTCTACATCGGAATTGAGAACCCGTGCAGCGACTGCGCCGGCAAAGGAGGAGAAACTCTCATCCTTTGCAACAAAATCTGTTTCACAGTTGATCTCTGCCATAGCAGCAGATTTTCCATCTTCAGATGCAGTAATCACAACCAGACCATCGGCTGCGATACGACCCGCCTTCTTGGCCGCCTTGGCCTGTCCGGATTTACGCATCATTTCAATCGCTGCTTCGATGTCGCCATCGGTCTCCTGCAGCATTTTCTTACACTCCATCATGCCCGCGCCGGTACGTTCGCGCAGCTCTTTAACCTGAGAGGCTGTAATCGCCATGTTCTCTTTACCCCTTGAAAAATTTGGATCTAATAAACCCTGCTAACTCTTTTAACCACGGAACACACTGACCACACGGAATGAGCTATCAATTTTCCGTGTAGTCAGTGTGTTGCGTAGTTGAAACCCGATATTGTTACTTGGATTCAGTCTTGGATTCAGTTGCTTCTGCGGTATCTGCCGGTGCAGCGGCTTCTTCTGGTGCTGCAGTTTCAGCCGGTTTTTCAGATGCAGCTGCTTTAGCAGGTTTCTCAGCTTCTGCTTCCGCTGGCTTTTCAGCTTCAACAGGTTTCTCAGCTTTTGCTTCCGCTGGCTTTTCAGCTTTTGCAGGTTTTGCCGCAGCCTTGCTCTCTTCCGGATTACCTGCAGCTGCAACCATTGCAGCGCTCGCACGTCCCTCGAGAACTGCAGCAGCAGCACCCTGGACATAGAGCTGAACGGCGCGAATAGCATCGTCATTACCGGGAATTACGTAATCGATACTGTCAGGATCATTATTGGTATCGACAACGCCGATAACAGGAATGCCGAGCTTCTTCGCTTCAAGCACGGCAATATCCTCGTGACCGGTATCGACGACAAAGAGTGCATCAGGCACGCCGCCCATATCCTTGATGCCACCGAGACTGCGATCAAGCTTGATCTTCTCACGCGTCATGTTGAGAGCCTCTTTCTTGTTGAAGCGACTCTCAAGGGTGCCATCCGCTTCCATCGACTCGATCTCCTTGAGACGATTGATCGACTGACGAATGGTTTTGTAGTTTGTCAGCATACCGCCAAGCCAGCGGTGGTTCACATAGGGCATAGCGCAACGCTCCGCCTCTTCGCGAATGACATCCTGCGCTGCGCGCTTGGTGCCGACAAACAGAATTTTTCCGCCATTGGCTGCAAGGGTGCCAAGAAAGTTCATGGCGTCATTGAACAGCGGCAGCGTCTGCTCCAGGTTGATGATGTGGATCTTGTTGCGGTGTCCGAAGATGTAGGGTGACATCTTTGGATTCCAGTATCTGGTCTGATGACCAAAATGTACGCCTGCCTCGAGCATTTGGCGCATACTAATATTTGACATTGGTTAACTCCGGTTTTGGGTTCGGCTTCCATGGGCCCCAGCAAACCAACCCCTCATTTCAAAAATCAGGGCACCCGGCTGCTGTGTCGACACATGTGTGAATTTCCTCACAAATCGATAGTTGATCTGCAAGGGCGCGTTTTATAGCATAATGCGCACTTTAACTCAATCAATTACTCATTCGGAATGCGCCATGCCCGTCACCATCAAGACAATGGAAGAGATCGAAAAAATGCGTATTGCCGGCCGCCTGGCTGCCGAGGTGCTGGAGATGATCGAACCCCATGTTCTCCCCGGCGTCACCACGGATGAGCTGGATCGCATCTGTCATGACTATATTGTTAATCAACAGCAGGCGATCCCCGCTCCTCTGAACTATCACGGTTTTCCCAAATCGATCTGCACTTCGGTCAATCACCAGGTCTGCCATGGGATTCCGGGTGGTAAAAAACTCAAAAACGGCGATATCGTCAATATTGACATCACGGTGATCAAGGATGGCTTTCACGGTGATACCAGCAAGATGTTTCCCGTCGGCAAGGCCTCGGTACTCGCCAGACGTCTGATACAAACGACACAGGACGCCATGTGGCGGGGCATCGATCTGGTCGAACCCGGCGTCAGGCTTGGAGATATTGGTCATGCGATTCAGCAACTTGCCGAAACCGCTGGTTTTTCGGTAGTGCGTGAGTATTGCGGACACGGAATTGGACGAAATTTTCATGAAGATCCGCAGGTGATGCACTATGGGAAACCCGGAACCGGCATGGAGTTGCGCGCCGGCATGTGTTTTACCATCGAGCCCATGATCAACGCCGGCAAGGCGCCAATCAGGCTGCTGCCGGACCAATGGACCGTTGTCACCAAGGATCGTAAGCTCTCTGCCCAGTGGGAGCATACCCTGCTGGTCACGGAAGGCGGCCACGAAGTGCTGACTCTGCGGGACGAAGAGTGATGACAATTTCAACCATTCAGCAACAGATGCTCGCAGCTGTTGACAAGGCCGGCTCTAACGTTGCAGAGATCCGCACTGCCCTCAAGCAAGCCAGCGAACAGCTTGAAAAGATGTTTGTCGACAATGCTCCCATCCGTGAACTGGTCAATGGCCGCGCCGCTCTGGTTGATGCACTGCTGCAGACTCTGTGGAAGCGTCACATTGAAGAACAGATGGATGTCGCTCTTGCTGCCGTCGGCGGTTACGGCCGGGGTGAACTGCATCCCGCTTCCGATATCGACCTGCTGATTCTGCTGGGTCATTCGGATGACGAAGAGCTGGCCATGGCGCTCTCATCCTTTATCACGCTGCTGTGGGATATCGGCCTGTATGTCGGGCAGAGCGTACGCACCCTGCAGGAGTGTCGTGAAGAAGCGAAAAAAGATATCACTGTCGCCACAAATCTGATGGAGGCGCGTTTTCTGTGCGGCAACATCGAACTTGTCGATCAAATGCTGGATCAGACCGGACCACAAAACATGTGGCCCTCCGATCTCTTTTTCAAAGCCAAGTGGCAGGAGCAGCAGCGGCGTCACCTCAAATATGACGACACCGCCCACTCACTCGAACCCAATGTCAAGGAGGGCCCCGGAGGATTGCGTGACATGCAGATGATCGGCTGGGTTGCCAAACGCCATTTCTGCGTTCCCTCTTTAAGAGGGCTGGTGAAGCATCATTTTCTCACACAAAGCGAATACCAAACGCTGAAAAAGGAGGAGGCGCATCTGTGGCGGGTTCGCTTCGCCCTGCATATGACGACCGGACGGGCGGAAGACCGCCTGCTGTTTGACTATCAGCGCACACTTGCAACCATGTTTGGCTATGAAGATGATGATGTCGAGCTGGGTGTCGAAAAGTTCATGCAGCGCTATTACCTTGCAGTCACTGAACTGCAGCGTCTCAACGAGATGCTGCTGCAATATTTTCAGGAGACCATTCTGCTGAAAAACAAGCTGCAGCCGCCGTGCATCATCAACAACCGTTTTCAAACGCGCAACGGCTTCCTCGAAGTGCGCGACAAGCAGCTCTTCAGCCATCGTCCGATTATCATGCTGGAGCTGTTTCTTCTAATGACGCAGGACAGCAGCATCAAGGGAGTGCGCGCCTCCACCATTCGCCAGATTCGCGAGCACCTGCATCTGATCGACACCAGGCTGCGAACAAATCACAAGGCGCAGCAGCTCTTTCTGGAGATTCTGAAGCAGCCGCAGGGTGTTTTCCACGCACTGCGCCGGATGAACCGCTACGGCATCCTCGCCGCCTATATTCCGGACTTTGCCAATATTGTCGGTAGAATGCAGTATGACCTCTTCCATGTCTACACGGTCGATACCCACACACTCTTTGTGATCCGCAACCTGAGACGCTTTACCGTTGCCAAATATCATGATGAATTCCCCTTATGCTCTGACGTCATCGCACGAATTCCCAGACAGGAGCTGCTGATACTGGCTGCGCTTTTCCATGATATTGCCAAGGGGCGCGGCGGCGATCACTCCCAACTTGGCGAGGTGGTGGCCTATAATTTTTGCCTCCAGCACGGACTCAATGAGGAAGAGAGCCGCCTGGTTGCATGGTTGGTGCGCACGCATCTTGTGATGTCCATGACCGCCCAGCGCAGGGATATTGAAGATCCATCGGTCATCCATGAATTCGCCCGGCAGGTGGAGACACCGGAACGCCTCGACTACCTCTACCTGTTGACAGTCGCCGACATGCGCGCCACCAACCCAAAATGCTGGAACAGCTGGAAAGGATCCCTGCTGGGACAACTGCACAGGTCGACGCACCTGGCGCTGACCACGGATATCGATGCACAAACACGCAATGCCCGTCAGATCGCACAGAATAAGCAACAGGCCATGCAGCAACTGCAGCAGCGTTATGCCGAGAGCAGAATCACCGCACATTGGGACTCCATAAGCGACAACTACTTTCTGCAGAATAGTGTTGACGGCATTGTGTGGCAGACATCCCTGCTGTTTGATCATGCTGGTCAGACGACTCCACAGCTGCATATCGTAACGAATGACTCTCATGGCGGCAGTGAAATCCTGATTATCGATCGAGACCGGGATAATCTCTTCGCCATTACAACCGGGCTGCTGGATCAGCTTGGACTGAATATCGTACATGCCCGTATCGAGACAGCCAACGATGGCATTACCATCAACAGTTTTGTGGTGCTGGAGGAGGATGGTTCTGCAGTTGACGGTGAAATCCGGGTGGATGAAATAAAACAACGACTGTTGCAGCGACTGCAGGAGACTGCACCTCTGAGAGTGAGCAGCTCGGATTTCCGCTCGAGGGAGTCGCGTCATTTCGATGTGGAAACACGCATCAACTTCAGTCAGGATGAATCAAAACAGAGAACCATCATGCGTATCATGGCGGCGAATCGTCCGGGGCTGCTTGCAAAAATCGGGCTCGCCTTCAGCAAATGCAATATCCGTCTTTGCAGTGCAAAAGTCGCCACCATTGGCGCAGATGTGGACAACAGTTTTTTTATCACCGACGTTAACAATCAACCGCTCAGCGACAAGCAACAGCGTCTGCTTCAGGAATCAGTGCTGCAGCAGATTCAGCCGCAGGAGTAAGTTGGCAGTTGGCAAGATTAAGTTTGCAGTTGGCAGTTGGCAGTTGGCAGTTGGCAGTTGGCAGTTGGCAGTTGGCAGTTGGCAAAAGTCTAATCGGTTTGTTTCATACTGCGAACTTTTTTTGCTGCAAACTGCCTACTGACGACTGCATACTTTGTTAAATCATCTGCAAGAGAACCCAGAACAGCGGCGTTGTCAGCGCTCCTGCGTGAAATTTCGCTGATCGATTCAATCGACTTTCCCACACCTGCAATGGAACCGGATTGCCGTTGCGAGACCTGCTCCATACGCCGTGACAAGTCTGCAAGGTAGTTGAAGGTCTCCTGCATACTGACACCGGTTTCATCGTCAGCCATCTGCATCGACTCTCTCGCAACTGCCGCAGACTGCCCGGCATGCTCTGCCATCTCATCCATCACAGTTACCGCCTCGGCGATGCTGCTGCCTGCGGCAAGCAGATGCGCAGTCTCAAAGCGGCTCCCATCCAGCAGCCGCTGCGAGACTTCGCGACACGTTTTTTCTGCCGTATTGATGTGTTCGTTCACCTCGCCAATCACCCCCACATGCATCCGTTGTGTGTCAACAAGCGCATTTGCCGCGCCACGCAACTGATGAATTTCTGTTTGCTGCTGCTCAAGCTCAGTGGCGTAGTGATATTCACGTGCGCGGGCATCACGGGAGATGATGCTGATCAGTATGACTGCCACCGGCAGCGCCACAACTCCCAATAGAAACAACAGATGGAGACCTGCCTGAACTCTGGTCACACCGGCATCACCCGATAGTACAGAAGCGACATTTCCACTCGCGGCAAGTAGAAAAAACACCACCAGGATCGCCAGCAACAGGATGACAAGCAGCACTGTGAGTGCCCGGAATAGCGCGCCTGAACCCTGTGTTGCTCCCATGACCTGACTCTACCTTTGTTATGAAAATAGTTGTTCTATAAATCCGGAATGAATCAATCAGACACGAGAAACTCCCTGCCTGTTGTGGCACAATAGTACATCCTGTCGCAGAAGATTCAATCGATAAATGAAGTCACTATCCGTCGGGTTCATTATGGACCCCGTAGACAAGATCAAAATTCACAAGGACAGCACCTTTGCCATGATGCTGGAAGCGCAGCAGCGCGGGCATCAACTCTGGTATATGGAACTCTCGGACCTGTGGCTACAGAGTGACAGGGCATGGGCCCGGCAGCACCGCATCGTTGTCACAGACGATCCGGAGAGCTGGTTTGAGATCACTGAAAGCCGCGAGTGTCCCATGGATGAGCTGGATGTCATCATGATGCGCAAGGACCCCCCCTTCGATCTGACATACATCATCACCACCTACCTGCTTGAAGCAGCAGAGAGACGCGGAACGCTGATCGTCAATCCCCCTGCCGCATTGCGTAATTATAACGAGAAGCTGGCCACCGCGCTTTTTCCGCAATGCTGCGTTCCATCCATCGTGACACGCGATATGCAGCGTTTACAGGATTTCATCAATGCTGAACAGCAAGCCGTTGTCAAACCGGTCGACAGCATGGGCGGCGACTCTATTTTTCGCGCCAATGCCGATGATCTCAATATTAATGTCATCCTGGAGACAGTCACCGAACGCGGTACTCTCTATGTCATGGCGCAACGATTTATCCCTGAGATAAACGCCGGCGACAAACGCATCCTGATGGTCAACGGCGACCCCGTCTCCTATTCTCTGGCGCGCATTCCACGTAAAGGGGAGTTCCGCGGCAATCTTGCAGCCGGAGGAACAGGAAAGGGGCAACCGCTCTCCGACCATGACAAATGGATCGCCGCTGAAATCAGCCCCTGGTTGAAGGAGAATAAAATCCTCTTTGCCGGACTTGATGTCATCGGCGATTATCTCACCGAAATCAATATCACCAGCCCGACATGCATTCGCGAGCTTGATTCTCTATTTAACTTAAATATTAGCGCGCAACTTTTTGATAGTATTGAAAATAATGCTTAAAGAAACAAACCACATGGTGTTATTTCTGGCCGCGGCAGGGTTGCTGTTGTTGCCTGCCTGCACAAAAAATGATCCGGTCTACTCCACCTCTTTTACGGTTGCCGGCGAGCGCACTCATATCGCAATCACCAGCACCTCGAAAACCAGGGCGCTGCATATCTTTTCGCAGCTCAAAGAGGATAGCCTCTATATCGAAAAATACTGGAATCCCCTGAGGAGTGGAACACTGCGGCGCACCAACACACTGCTCGCCAGCGGCAAGCAGTTTTCCGCTCCGCCCTCCATCATCCCCATGATCAAGCTGAGCCAGAAATATGCGCAGCTGAGCAACGGCAAGTATGATGCTGCAAGAGGAAAATACTTGCACTCCTGGGGGTATTACAGCAACCAGGAGGGTGAAGCCGCGTCAGCGACAAAAACTTCGCTGTCAACTGCGTCAGGCGAATCATTACTGCCTCCTCCACGCTCATCAGATGTCAGCATTGATGACTTCAGACTGCAGACAGACAACCCCAACGTCATGTTCGATTTTGGCCTGCTCGGCAAGGGATACAGCCTCGAGATGTTTGCGAAATCGCTGAGGGAGAACGGTATCTATAACGCCATTATCAACCTTGGTGGTGATTTCAAGGCGGTTGGCACGCGTTCGGGAGAACCCTGGAATATTGGAATCCCGAGAGGAGATAACACCGGCGTGCTGGCAACCATCAATATTGCAGAGGGAGAATCTGTCATGACGCTTGGCAGCTACCGGGCACAATCCATCGCCAGCAGCCCCCTCAACTACCCGGTCTATGATCCTGCAACCCATGCTCCGGTCGAGCATACCACTTCGGTCACAGTGCTCCACCGGGATGCTGCGCTTGCCAGTGCTGCGGCGCAGGCAATTTTTGTCGCGGGCCCGCAGCTGTGGCAACAGACAGCGATAGAGATGGGTGTCGATGAGGTTTTGCTCATCGATAACAGGGGTAAAATCCACCTTACTGCAAGCATGTATGATCGTCTTGATTTCACACAAATCAATCCGGATGTTGAGATCTCCACCCTGGAGAGGAAAACCACTCATCCAAACTTGTAATCCTTGAGCGCCCAATATCTTTACAAATGAATACTATCCAATCATGACTCTCGCCAAGACGCAAAGACGCAAAGGAGTTTTCTTGGCGTGCTTTGCGTCTTTGCGAGAAATTAAAGTCCCTTATGTCTCGTTAGTGCTGAGGTTTGATCTCACTTGGAGCAGTGACGTGATATGAACATATTGCACCTGCCCAACTTTGACGTCACATTGACGAACACGCTGATCCTGGCGCTGGCGATTCATGGCATAGTTATTCTGGCTATCGACTTTGAATCGTCACAGGAGAGCAGCAGCTCACGCTTGCAATCACTGGAGGTCACTGTCGCCACGCAATCAGATCCTGAAAAACCGGAGAACGCCGATTTTTACGCACACTCAAATCAGTCCGGCGGAGGCAATATTGACAAGGCAATCAAGCCTACACTCAGCTCAGAACTGGAGGGCAACGTCGACATACACACCGACGATGCCAACCGTTCTGAATCATCCCCCTCCCGGCAAGAGAGTGAGCAGCACCCTGATGCCGGAATACCACGACTCACGATCACAAGATCTTCTGCTTTCAGCATCAGTGAAACATCCATTGACAACAGCCCGTCGGGTGAACAATCCTCTCCCTCCGCATTACTCGCAAATCTCTCGCAGGAGATCCATCAGCTGGAGGCCGAGCTTGGTGACAAAACAGAGGCTTTTGCAAAATTCAACCGTCGCAAAGCAATCGCGGCAGCAACCAGTGAACACACCTATGCCGCCTACATGGAGCAGTGGCGCCGCAAGATAGAAGAGGTTGGAAACCTCAACTATCCTGTAGGAGCCGATGGCAGTGTCGTTGTTCATATTGCGATAAGATTTGACGGCAGTGTGGAGAAAATCCGTATTCTGCAACCTTCGGAATCGTCACTGGTCAATGAATCAGCACTGAATATTGCCCAATCAGCGGCGCCATTTCCGCCATTTCCTGACAGCATCAGGGTAAAAACCGATATACTGGACATTATTCGCACATGGCGTTTTCAACCGCAAGGACGTGGGCTGAATGTGGATACAACCAATGAAATACCTTTAAAACAATGATTTACACAAATCTTACAAACCACTTTCTAATAGCAATGCCGGGACTGCATGACCCGAATTTTGAAAAAACCGTGACATACATCTGTGAGCACACCAGTGAACATGGCGCCATGGGGATCATCATCAATTCACCGCTTGATATCCCCATGTCTGAAATCCTCGAACAACTGGATATCGATCACCCCATATCCAGGCTGGAAAACAGCATCATCTATCTGGGAGGGCCGGTCAGCAGCGACAGGGGTTTTGTGTTGCATGAGAGCACATCCACCAGATGGGACTCGACACTGGTCGTCAAAGACGGCATCAGCATCACCACCTCGCGTGATATTCTGCAGGCAATCGCACGCGGTAAAGGACCTGAAAAGAGACTCCTGGCACTGGGCTATGCAGGCTGGTCACCGGGGCAGCTCGAACAGGAGCTTGCCGCCAACGCATGGCTGTGCGGGCCTGCCGACGAGGCTATTATTTTTGACCAGCCGGCATCACAGCGCTGGCAGGCTGCAGCCAGAGATCTGGGGGTCGATCTTTCACTGCTAAGCACCGAGACTGGTCACGCTTGAATGACGGCAGCAGCATCGGACAACATAACCCTGCTGGGTTTTGACTACGGCGTCAAACACATTGGCGTCGCTGTCGGCCAGACACTGCTGCAGAGCGCAACGCCGCTGACAACCCTGCACGCCAAAAAACACAAACCGGACTGGGATGGTGTGACACAGCTGATTACCGAGTGGCAGCCCATGGAACTGGTCGTTGGTTTACCTTTCACAATGGACGACACTGAATCAGAAGTTGCCGACAAGGCAAAACGTTTCGCCCGCCAACTGCATGGCAGATACCATCTACCAGTCCACATGATTGACGAGCGGCTGACAACGCGCGAAGCCGCCTCTATCCTGCGCAGCCAGGATAAAGGTGACGGTAGACTCGATGCCCTGGCGGCAACACTCATCCTGGAGACATGGTTAAGGAAATGACACAACAGACACACTTCTTTATGGGGCACGATGCCATCATCAGCGTGATCGACGGCATGGCCACAAAACTCTCGCTTTACCTTGAAAACAGGGCGCGTGAAGATGTTGCCATGATCGGCATTCATACCGGCGGCATCTGGGTGGCGCAGCGGCTGCATCAACTGCTGCATATCGATCCACCTCTCGGCATCATCGACATCTCCTTCTACCGGGATGACTTCAGCCAGATTGGACTGAACCCGGAAGTCCGCCCTTCGCAGATCAGCTTCGATGTAGATGACCGCCACATCATCCTGGTCGATGACGTGCTGCATACCGGAAGAACAATCCGCGCCGCACTCAATGAGATTTTTGACTATGGACGCCCCAGCTCAGTCACACTTGTAACGCTGGTCGATCGCAGTGGACGGGAACTGCCGGTCGAACCCGAGATCCTCGGCGTGGAAGTCACTATTGACCCCAGGGAGGAGATCAAATTAACCGGCCCGGAGAGACTGGAACTTGTGATCGGCAATAGTTAGTTAAGTTTTAGGTTTTAAGTTTTAGGAGAGGATATTGTGGGGGATTCCGGATGGTGACCAAACCACCACCTTACAAGCAGGTCCTGAAATACCCGCTGCGCTTCATGTGGCGGGTTCTCAAAGGCTTCAA
>DAOUQU010000294.1 GCA_030625445.1 Gammaproteobacteria bacterium | reverse complement strand
CATCTTTCTCAGCAACTGCTGTTCCAGCAATTCCCATGCCCATCATCAATGCAATCGCTGATACAGAAGCCAACTTCACAACTCTTTTACTCATCTCGTTTTTTCCTATTTGGTGGTGTATTAAAAAATAGATTATTTACTGTCGAGGAGGACAGTAAAAAAAATCCTGCAAAGCCTTAGCAGAGGCGCAAGATAGCCACACTCTATCTTATTTAATCCCGTATGGCAACCATGAGGCTGAATCAAAAAAAGAGTGCTGTCGACACAAACCGGGCTGCAAAATACCGGTATTATGAATGATATACTCTGCATATTTATTTTTAGGGCACTCTTCATGGAACTCAGCACTCTCACAGCCATCTCACCTGTCGACGGACGCTACGGCGGCAAAACTGCACCATTACGCTCCATATTCAGCGAATATGGTCTGATACGTTACCGGGTGCTGGTTGAGGTGCGCTGGCTGCAGGCGCTGGCGGCTGATCAGGAGATCGCCGAAGTACCCCCGCTGAGTGAAGAGGCTCAGCAAATACTCAACAACATCGCTGACAACCTCTCGGAAGCGGATGCACGACGCGTCAAGGAGATCGAGCACACCACCAACCATGACGTCAAGGCTGTCGAATATTTCCTCAAGGAGAAGATCAGCGACACGCCCGAATTAATGGCTGTCAGTGAATTCATTCACTTCGCCTGCACCTCGGAAGATATCAACAACCTGTGCCATGCCATGATGCTGCGTGACGGCCGCGACCAGGTGCTGCTGCCGGAACTGGAGAAAACCATCGCCGCCATCAGCGCCCTGGCGCATGAACATGCAGCGCAACCTATGCTGTCGCGCACCCATGGACAACCCGCCTCACCGACCACCGTCGGCAAGGAGATGGCCAACGTGGTTGCGCGTCTGCGCCGCCAGCAACAGCAGATGCTGAGTGTGCCGCTGCTCGGAAAGGTCAACGGCGCCGTGGGCAACTACAATGCCCACCTGTGCGCCTATCCGGAGAAGGATTGGGCGGCGTTTGCACAACACTTTGTGGAGTCGCTGGGACTGCAATGGAATCCCTACACGACCCAGATCGAGCCGCATGACTATATTGCAGAGTTCTTCGATGCAACCGCCCGCAGCAATACCATCCTGATCGACTTCTGCCGTGATGTGTGGGGCTATATCTCGCTGGGTTACTTCAAGCAGAAGACCAGGGAGGGAGAGGTTGGCTCCTCTACCATGCCGCACAAGGTCAACCCCATCGACTTCGAAAATGGCGAAGGAAATCTGGGGATTGCCAATGCCATTTTTGGCCATCTTGCGGCCAAACTGCCCATCTCCCGCTGGCAGCGTGATTTGAGCGACTCCACTGTATTAAGGAATCTGGGTGTAGGCATCGGCCATACACTGATTGCTCTGCAGTCTATACTGCGAGGCATTGGAAAGCTCGAGGTCAATGCGCAAAAGCTGAGCGATGACCTGAAGCAAAACCAGGAGGTTCTCGCCGAGCCGATTCAAACAGTAATGCGCCGCTACGGCATCGACAAGCCCTATGAGAAGCTCAAGGAGTTGACCCGCGGCCATCGCATCACCGAAGAGCAACTGCTGGAGTTTATCGGCACATTGGAGATTCCGGAGGAAGCGAAAGCAGAGTTGTTGAAATTGACGCCTATGACCTACATTGGCAATGCCGTGTCACAGGCGAAGGCTGTCGAATAGATCGCGCCCTCCACCCCACAAAAAAAGCCGCGCAATGCGCGGCTTTTTTTATTCAGGACAAAATCAATGCCCTGAAAACCCGTAGGTCAGAGATCACTCAACGTGAATCTCTACGCGACGGTTGAGTTGACGACCGGCGTCAGTCTCGTTGGTGGCAACCGGATGGCCTTCGCCCATGCCAACAGCGTTGATCTTGCTTGGATCGGCGCCCAGGCCAACCAGATAGTCAACAGTCGATGACGCACGGCGATCTGAAAGATCCATGTTGTACTCTTCTGAACCCTTGCTGTCAGTGTGAGCGGCAACATCGATGCGGCTGTAGTTCATGCCCATTGCCTGCCTGGCAACTTCATCCAGCTGTGTCGCCAGTTCAGGACGGATGGTTGCCCTGTCGAAGTCAAACAGACCTGTGCCGCTGAAGACGAAGTTCAGCTCATGGCATGTTGGCAGGCCGTAAGAGACTTCCCAGCACTCATCGTAGTTGTTGACAACAACTTCACCTTGAGAATCAGAAAGATATTCTGCAGCAGATGCTGACAGAGGCGTAATTGCAACTGCAGCGACCAGACTCAGTGGCGCCATCATTGCGATCAGTTTTTTGTTTACTTGTGACATAGTAAATCCCCGTACTTTTTATGTTAGAAACGATATTGTTTCTTTAGAAGTGGAGGCATTATACATCAATTACCAACCAACTTCCAATCAATTATAGACCAAAAAAAATGAATGTACATCATTATTTTAGTACTCTTTCATGATGTATTCTATACGCAA
>DAOUQU010000410.1 GCA_030625445.1 Gammaproteobacteria bacterium | reverse complement strand
CCGGGGCGAAACTCGCCATCGAGAATATGAGAGACTTCAGGGACCTCTACCCGGGTCTGTTGCTGTTGCGCCTGCGGATACATCACCTCAACAGGCGGAGCGAACAGCAGATCGACACCCCGGCTGGTCAGCTGGCTGCTGTCTTCGGCCATGGTTCGCGGATAGGTCTCGAAATCCTCCCCTTCGCCAAACTGCAGCGGATTGACAAAGATGCTGGCAACAGTGCGGTCTGCCTGTTTTTTCGCTGCGTCGATCAGTGCAAGATGCCCATCATGCAGATTCCCCATGGTAGGGATAAAAGCAATGCGCTCACCGCTTTTGCGCCATGTTGAAATTGTGTGGCGCAATGCATCAATGGTGTTGACTGTTTTCATGTGGTTTTAAAAGCCTGTGCATTGTTGCTGGCAAGTCATCATATTCCATCGCAGTCAGACGACCGCTCCTACGCGAGAGATTGCATTATTCCAGATGCAGGAGCGGTCGTCTGACCGCGAATTTTTTCATATAAAGCAGTGCTCTGCTGCGGGAAAGGAGCCACCCTTGACTGCTGACACATAGGCCCCGACTGCATCCTGAATGGCGCCGCCCTGCTGCATGAAGTTTTTGACAAATTTTGGAACGTGGCCTGAAGTGAGTCCCAGAATATCGTGTAACACCAGCACCTGCCCATCACACTCGCCGCCGGCGCCAATGCCGATCACAGGAATCTCCAGTGAACAGGTGATCTCGGCTGCAAGGATCGCCGGAACACACTCCAGCACCAGCAGCTGCGCTCCTGCGGACTGCAATTCACGCGCTTCGCGCAGCATCCGGGATGCCTGCTTGTCATCCCTGCCCTGCACATGATAACCGCCAAGTTTGTGAACTGACTGCGGCTGCAGACCAAGATGTGCACACACAGCCACGCCATTTTGTGACAGTATGCGAACAGTCTCGAGCTGCTGTGCCCCCCCTTCGAGCTTGACCATCTGCGCGCCGCCCTGCTGTATCAGGCGCGTTGCCGTAGCAACTGCCAGGTCAACAGTCGCGTAGCTGAGAAAGGGCATATCCACCATCAACAATGCCTGCTGCCGAACCCTGGCAACACAGGAGGCATGATAGACCATCTCATCCACAGTCACAGGCAGGGTGCTGTCCTGTCCCTGTATGACCATGCCGAGCGAATCCCCCACCAGCAGCACCTCGACACCGGCCTCTTCCAGCACAGTGGTAAAGGAGGCGTCGTAACAGGTGAGCACCGCAATTTTTTCACCTTTGCGTTTCATGGTGGCGAGTGTTGTGACAGTTATCTGTTTCATAGAATCATGTCTCATAGAATATGGAAAGTTGAGATTTACCCAGTCATTGCGAGCAGAGCGCGGCAATCTCCCGGCGCTCCATGAAAAACGGGATTGCTTCGTTCCTCGCAATGACAACTATTCTGTCATTGCGAGCGGAGCGCGGCAATCTCATTCTTCGCAATAGCAATTCAATCACTTGCGTTCAAACAGCGCCATCGACTCGACATGCGACGTATGCGGAAACATATCCATGACACCTGTCTGCACTAGCCGGTAGTCGTGCTCCTTGACCAGCAGTGCAGCATCCCGGGCGAGTGTTCCCGGGTAACAGGAGACGTAGAGGATTCGCCTGGCGCCCAGCCGGGGCAGCAA
>DAOUQU010000364.1 GCA_030625445.1 Gammaproteobacteria bacterium | reverse complement strand
TTGAGATAATCGAGCAGTTTATCCATCCCCTTCTGCAGCATGACAACCGGATTTTCAACATCCGCCTTCTTTTGAACATGAGGCGCTTCCACAGACGCAGCCCCGGTTGTTTCCACGGCTGGCGGCACAGCCGCAGCGGGCGCAGTTTCCGCATGCAGGGCAACGGCCGAGAGAGAGAGCAGACCGCCACAGAGTAAAGCAACAGTTTTCATCAGTTTTTCCTCCAATTATTTGTGTTCGCCATGATAACCGATCTTAGGGTGACGCCCAAGATTCATGAACGTTCGACTCTCTGTGATAACCGGAAAATAAACAGAGATTGTTAATGAATCACTTTCTGCACGCATGGAAAAAGAGTAGGATGACTCTCCCGCTTTTTGCAAACCCCTGATTGATGAAGATTGGTCCTCACACACTGCGCAATCAACTCATTCTTGCGCCAATGGCAGGCGTTACCGACCGCCCCTTCCGGCAGTTGTGCCGTCGTCTCGGTGCAGGACTTGCAGTCTCTGAAATGGTAACCGCAGACACCAGCCTGTGGGGTAGCAAAAAATCTTTGCGGCGCCTGGACCACCAGGGTGAGACAGGGCCTGTTGCCGTACAGATCGTTGGCACGGATCCGCAAAAAATGGCCATGGCAGCGCGTATCAATGTCGATCGCGGTGCAGACATCATCGACATCAACATGGGTTGTCCGGCAAAAAAGGTTTGCCGGGTTGCAGCTGGATCAGCACTAATGCGCGATGAAAAACTGGTAGGCGAAATTTTACAGGCGACGGTAGGGGCAGTCGATGTCCCTGTCACCCTGAAAATTCGCACCGGCTGGGATCATCAGCAGCGCAATGCAGTGAAAATTGCATCGATTGCAGAGCAGTCAGGCGTAGCCGCAGTAGCCATTCATGGCCGCACCCGTGCAGATAGATTTACAGGAGAGGCGGAATATGACACTATTCGTGCAGCCAAACAACAACTCTCTATTCCTGTAATAGCAAACGGTGACATCGATTCACCACAAAAAGCGAAACAGGTGTTGGCTCAAACCGGCGCAGATGCGATCATGATCGGACGCGCCGCCCAGGGAAGGCCATGGATCTTTGAGGAGATCCATCACTATCTGCAAACCGGGCATCTCGTCCCGGCCAGATCATCGCAATGGATCTGCTCAATCCTGCTTGAACATTTGGAGGAGCTCTATCGGCACTATGGAACTCAGCATGGTGTACAGATAGCGCGTAAACATATTGGCTGGTATAGCAGGAGCCAGCCCAACAGTGCAGAATTCCGCAAAGCGGTTTTCCTGACCGAATCACCTGATGCGCAGCAACAGATGATTCGTGACTATTTCCTTGGGCAGGAACAGGCAGCATGACAGCAATAATAACTTCGACTACACATAACACCCCCGTCAACACATACAACAAAGAGTTCAAGGTACGCAGGGAAAATGCCGAATTGCCACTGCGCGACTGTGTGCGCCATGCGGTTGACGCCTATTTCAAGAATCTTAATGGGCATCCCGGCGAAGGTCTCTATGCGCTGCTGTTAAGCGAAATTGAAAAGCCGCTGCTTGAATCAGTCATGCAGCACACCGGCAGCAACCAGAGCCGCTCTGCAGAGGTGCTGGGCATCAGCCGCAGCACCATGCGCAAAAAACTCAAACATTATCAAATCGACTAAGCGGAGAACCCCCATGTCTGCAGCCATAAGCCGTGCGCTGATCAGCGTTTCGGATAAAACCGGAATCGTGCAATTCGCCATGGCGCTGCATGAGCGCAGTGTCGAGATTCTCTCAACCGGCGGCACCGCCAAACTCCTCGTCGAACATGGCGTGCCTGTTATCGAGGTTGGCGACTACACCGGCTTTCCGGAGATGATGGATGGCCGTGTGAAAACCCTGCATCCGAAAGTGCATGGCGGCATTCTTGGCCGACGCGGTATCGACGATGCCGTCATGACTGAAAACAG
>DAOUQU010000186.1 GCA_030625445.1 Gammaproteobacteria bacterium | reverse complement strand
GTCCGCCAGATGCGGCAAAGGGCGCTTCATCTTTGGCGCACGCACCCCTTCAGCGGGATTTTGCGTTGCCTTCCCTTCGCGAAGCAGATAACGATAAAAAGAGCGCAGACTGGAGAGTTGCCGCTGCAAACTTTTGCCGCCTATCCCGTCCCGATGACGGCTGGCAATCCACGCCCGAACCTGGTGTTGGTGAATCTGTGACCAACGTATCTGTTCACTGGAGGGGTGCTGTTGCTGCAGCCACACGGAAAACTGCTTCAGATCCCGCTGGTAGCTCTCCAGCGTTGCCACCGAGAGTCGGCGTTCATAACGGATGTAATCAATGAAAGAAACAACGAGGTCAACCGAGAGAGTCATTAGCAACTCTCTTGAATAACACAACATCTAACGAGACAAGGTCTCAGACTCACGAAGCGTAAAAACCCGGTCATTTTCTTGCAAAGACGCAAACACGCAATGGGTTTTCTTGGCGGGCTTTGAGTCTTTGCGAGAGTCATGATTAAATTTTATTCATGTGTAAAGATATGGATCACTCAATGAGGAGGAGTTTGTTGATTTGGGAGGAGCATCTCTTTTCATCGTGGTCAGAAGACCACTCCTACAGCCAGTACCCGGAATTCTTGTGGATGAGGTCATGCTTCAGCAGAGATACGCGCCAGTGAGTGGCTGACCAGGCCACCGAGGCGCTGCAGAAAACCGGTATCCTTGCCGGGATGAAAACGCTGCGCATCGCGGCTGCCGATAGCGAGGATGCCTTTGGTGTGCTTATGCTCCAGCGGGATCAATGCTGCAGAACCTGTCTCTGCAGCCAGTGAGCCAAACAGATATTCCAGCTGCTCTTTGTTCAAAGCTCCGCACTTTGGCTTTCCATGCTGCAAAAAATCGGCAAACATCAGCGAGGCCGGCTCTCCTTCATTGACAGCCTTCTCCATATTGTCATCGGCAAACAGGCGCAGCTCCACCGCATCCGCATCGAACTGTTCACGCAGATCGTCGAGCAGAATATCCATCAAACTTTCGAGATCATGGCTCTCGATCAACATCAGCGTTAAATCATAGAGGCGCTGATTGAGGCTTTCATTCTCGCGGGCAACCCCGACCAACTCCTCCAGCTGAGCACGGTAGTCATCTGCCTTGCCTCTCAGCAGCATCACCTGGCGTTGAATCAGAGAGATGCTGCCCCCACCGGCGTCATGAGAGATCTCCAGTACCGTCAACAATCCGGGGTGACGTTCAAAATAGTCACTATGGCTCTCTAAATACTCCCCGATTTCAGCTTCATACTGCTCATCAATCATTGCTTTTTCTTCTTTCATAAATCGATCACTCCTTCAAAAACCGCCACTGCAGCACCTGTCATCCACACGGGAGCACCATCACCTCTCCAGCTTATCATAAGCTCGCCGCCGCGCACCTTTACATTGACTCGCTCATCGAGAAGCCCACGCTGAATACCGGAGACAACTGCGGCGCAAGCCCCGGTACCGCAGGCGAATGTCTCCCCCACCCCCCTCTCATAGACGCGCAGTGCAATCTCAGAACGCGACAGCACCTGCATGAATCCGGCATTAACGCGCTGCGGGAACAGCGCCTGTGACTCCAGCAGCGGACCCAGCCGCTCGACATCGGCGAGCGCCACATCATCGACAAGCATCACCGCATGCGGATTTCCCATCGACACAACACCGACCTGGTAGGCTTCGCCATCAAGTTCAATCGGGTAAGTCAGCGCCTGCTGTGGTGCATCGAACGGGATTTGCGACGGAACAAACCCCGGCGCCCCCATGTCGATGCGCACCAAATCATCCGCCTCGTGATAGAGGGTAATCTTCCCGGCAGCTGTCCCCACCTTCAAAATATCCTTAGCGGAGAGCCCCTTGTCTCGCACGAAGCGGGCAAAACAGCGCGCGCCATTGCCGCACTGCTCGACCTCCCCACCATCGGCATTAAAGATGCGATAGTAATATTCGGTATCGGCACTACGCGCCGCCTCGACCAGCAGCACCTGATCGCAGCCAATGCCAAAACGCCGATCGGCAATAAAACGAATCTGCCTGGCGCTCAACTCAAGCGGCTGATCGATGGCATTGAAGACCACAAAATCATTGCCAAGGCCATGCATTTTTGTAAAAGAGAGTTGCATATTTCCTCAGGAGTCGCCAAGCGATGGATAATCATTGTAGCCTTCCGCGCCGCCGCCATAGAAGGTCTCCGGATCTGCCTCATTCAGCGCCGCATCCTGTGCAAAGCGCTCGACAAGGTCGGGGTTCGCGATGAAAGGCACTCCAAAGGCGATCATGTCGGCCTCACCTGCTGCAAGTGCGGCATTTGCCCGCTTCTTGTCGTAGCCGCCATTGGTCATGTAGTTTCCATCCCAATGCTGTTTCAACGAGCGCAAATCAAATTCCGGACCAGCTGCACCCGGGGTCTCGCAGCCCATCTCCGTGACATGCAGGTAGGCCAGGGCGAACTGATTCAGCATCTCGACGGCCCGGGTGAAGGTTGCCTCGGGGTCTGAATCACGCATGTCGTTGAACGGGTTCAGGGGAGCCAGGCGTACACCGACGCGATCATCGCTCCATACCGAGGCAACGGCCGCTGTCACCTCAATCAGCAGGCGTGCCCTGTTTTCAATAGAGCCGCCATATGTATCATTGCGCCGGTTTGTGCCGTCACGCAGAAACTGATCCAGCAGGTAGCCATTGGCGGCATGAATCTCGACACCGTCAAAGCCGGCCTGCTTGGCATTGGCCGCGGCACTCTGGTACTGCGAGATAATTGCCGGGATCTCGTCAAGATCGAGCGCTTGCGGTGTCACAAATGGCCGGGGGCCATTATAGGTGATTGCCTCGCCGTCGGGCTTGATAGCTGAGGGTGCAATGGGCAGCATTTCGCCGGGAAGCAGCGACGGATGGGAGACTCTACCTGTGTGCCAAAGCTGCAGAAAAATATGCCCGCCCTTCTCGTGCACGGCATCGGTCACTGCCGTCCAGCCGGCAACCTGTTCATCGCTATGAATCCCGGGCGTTGCGGGATAGCCAACCGCATCCTCTGCAATTTGACTCCCCTCAGTCACGATCAGGCCCGCAGATGCGCGCTGGGCGTAATGTTCAACATTCAGTGGCTGCGCTGCATTGCCATCTCCAGCCCGGTTTCGTGTCATTGGCGCCATCACAATACGATTTGCCAGACGATAGGGACCAACCTGGATCGGGGTAAAGAGATCAATATTCGACATCATGGATTTACCATGTAGAATCCAGCAAGAGAAAGTCTCAGACTGGCTGGGTATGAAAAAATATTTTCTCTCGCAAAGACGCAAAGCTCGCCAAGAAAACCTTTGCGACCTTGGCGTTCTTGGCGAGAGACATTTTTAAAATTTGACTCATTTGTAAACATGTTAGTCACTCAAGGATTACCAGGACATCAATACATCATTCTTTTATCCTAACCCATAAACCATGAATATTTCAAAAATATGGTACAGTCCGCCTCATATCAATCAATGACCATGAGACACACAAGAGATGAAATATATTGTCGAATCACAAAAGAGCCTGGACCAGGCTGCCACTGACCTGGAGGCGGCGGTAGCGAAGCATCAGTTTGGCGTGCTGCATGTTCACGATCTGCAGGCGACCCTGAAAAATAAAGGCATTGATTTTCCCAATGGATGCAAAGTTTTTGAAGTGTGCAATCCTCACAAGGCGAACACCGTACTCAACGAGGACATGAGCATGAACATGGCGCTGCCCTGCCGCATCTCCGTATGGGAAGAGGATGGAACAACAAAAATCGGCATGCTCAGCCCCAAGGCCCTGCTGTCGGCATTATCGGACTCTCCAGTGCTCGCAAAAGTTGCCGAAGAGGTTGAGGCGA
>DAOUQU010000112.1 GCA_030625445.1 Gammaproteobacteria bacterium | reverse complement strand
CCGGAACTGGTGCATGAAGAGGGAAATCTTCTGGCGCGCAAACAGCTTGCCGATGTCTTTGATGTCGTCGACGCCAACTGGCGCGGCGTAGGAACCATCCCTGCTTCTGGCTATGCCCTGAACGCCGCACACAGCCACATGGATGCACGCCTGCATTTTCCAGGCTACCGGGATGACGCCCACAAACGCGCCGGGAAGATGCCGCCCGGATGTGACTGCGCCAAGGTGGTGCTGGGACGCATCTATCCGGATGAGTGCCGCCTCTACGGCAGCGCCTGTAAACCGCGCACTCCAATAGGTCCGTGCATGGTCTCCGATGAGGGGGCATGCCGCATCTGGTGGTCGGGCGGCGTGCGCAAATCCAGATCCGTTGCCTGAAATTGTGAACCTTCGGAAACCGTCATTCCGGCGAAGGCCGGAATCCAGTAAATCATTAAGTTCTCTGGATCCCGGCCTTCGCCGGGATGACGCTGTTGAATGGCTGCTCGGCGGACGCGTCCAGGGAGTCGGTTTCCGGCCTTTTGTCTATCTGCTGGCGCAGCGCTACAGGATCAACGGATGGGTGCGCAATATCCTCGGCCGCGTCGAGATCCATGCCGAGGGAGAGAGTGCGCAGCTGGATGCTTTCCGCACAGCTCTGATTAACGAGGCCCCTCCCCTCTCCTGCCCGCACATCGAACAGCAGCAAGTTGCAGAAAACGGGAATTTCAGCGATTTCAGGATATTGTCAAGCTCGCACAAGGGCGCTGCCGCCATCCATGTCCCACCGGACCAGGCCATCTGTGCAGATTGTGAGGATGAACTGTTCGATACGACCAACCGGCGCTATCGCTACCCCTTCATCAACTGTACCCAGTGCGGCCCGAGATACAGCATCATCGATGCCATGCCTTATGACAGAAACAACACCAGCATGGTGGATTTTCCATTGTGTGAAAGCTGCCGCAATGAGTATGAAAACCCTCTCGATCGCCGTTTTCACGCAGAACCGAATGCCTGCCCCGAGTGCGGCCCGCAGCTGACTTTTGTGCAGGAAGGAAACAAAATCTGCTCGAGTGATGCAGCCATGCAGGCTGCAGTGCTGGCGCTAACAGAGGGGCGTATTCTCGCGGTCAAGGGCGTGGGCGGCTATCACCTGATGTGTGATGCCGCCAATGCTGCTGCAGTCAAACGCCTGCGCCGCAACAAGCACCGGCCGCACAAACCACTGGCGCTGATGGTTGCCGCTCAAGGAGATGATGCTCTCGAGATGGTGCGGCAACTGGTCGTGGTGGATCAGAGCGCTGCAGATACCCTCATTTCACAATCACGTCCGATCCTGCTGCTGAAAAAACGAACGCATGCAGCACTCTGCGATGAGATTGCCCCCGGGCTCAACGAGCTGGGCGTGATGCTGCCGCCATCGCCGCTGCACCAGTTGCTGGCGGCGGATTTCGGCAAACCGCTGGTTGCCACATCCGGCAATATCAGCGGCGAACCGGTGTTGACCGAGGATCATGAAGCCCTGCAGCGACTGCAGCCGGTCGCCGAAGGCTGGCTGATGCATAACCGCCGCATCGTCCGTCCGGCAGATGACAGCGTAGCCCGCTACATGGCGGCAAAGCCCCGCATGATTCGTGTGGGACGCGGCATGGCTCCTCTGGAATTGACGCTTCCCTTCCATTTGCAGCAGCCTGTGATTGCTGTTGGCGGTCACATGAAAAACAGTATCGCGCTTGCCTGGAAGAACCGCATCGTCCTCTCTCCGCATATTGGCGATCTGGGCAGTCAACGCAGTCAGCACATATTCCGCCAGGTGATTACAGATCTGCAAAGACTCTACCAGGTCAGGGCAGAGCGCATCATCTGTGACCTGCATCCGCGCTACGCCAGCACAAAATGGGCACAACAGAGTGATTTTCCGATCATCCAGGTGCAGCATCACCGTGCCCACGCTTCGGTCCTGGCGGGAGAACATGGACGTTCTGACAAGGGATTGGTATTCAGCTGGGATGGCGTCGGCCTAGGCGATGATGGGACCCTGTGGGGGGGCGAAGCATTTATCGGCTCGCCGTCGAAGTGGCGGCATGCTGCCAGCTTTCGCCCCTTTAAGGTTGCCGGCGGCGACCAGGTCTCTGCGGAACCCTGGCGCAGTGCTGCGGCGCTGCACTGGGAACTTGGCCTGGAATATGCAGAGATAGAGGCACAGCAACTCGCCCGGCAGGCATGGCAGCGCAGCGTCAACAGCATCTCCACCACCGCTGTCGGCAGACTTTTTGATGCCGCCGCCGCGATGCTGGGATTGGTGCAGAGAGCAAGCCATGAAGGAGAGGCACCGATGCGCCTGGAAGCCATCGCCGAACGCATAGAGCCTGGCGACAGCCTGCCTATCAACGATGACAACGGCTTGCTGCGCATCGACTGGGAACCGCTTTTTCACATGCTCAATGATCAGCAACTCCCGGTCGCCCGGCGCGCCGGAGAGTTTCATGCCATGCTTGCGGCAACCCTGTGCAGCCTGGCGGAACAATTTCATCACAGCGAACAGATTCACTATGTGGGGTTGAGCGGCGGCGTGTTCCAAAACGCGCTGCTTGTTGAACTCATCAGCGAACGGCTGCAACAGAGAGGGATCGAGCTGCTGCTGTGTGAGAGAATCCCGGTCAACGACGGAGGATTGGCTTTTGGACAGATCATCGAATATGCAGCGAGCGTGAATCACCATGAATGAACAATACATCAGCCTGGCACATGGCAATGGCGGACGCCTGATGCGGGAGTTGATTGACGATGTATTTGCCGCATACCTGGGCAACAGTGCGCTCGACACCCAGGCTGATGCTGCACTTGTCAGCACACTGCATGGGCCGTTGTTGATGTCGGTCGATGGCTTTGCCGTACAGCCGCTGGAGTTCCCCGGCGGCAATATCGGCTCCCTCGCCGTGCACGGCACAGTCAATGACCTGGCCGTTGCCGGAGCAATCCCGCGCTATCTGACACTGAGCGCCATTCTTGAGGAGGGGCTGGAGGTCGAACTGCTGGTGCGCGCCGTCAAGGCACTGGCAAAAGCCGCCACCGATGCCGGGGTCAGCGTCGTTGCCGGCGATACCAAGGTGGTTCCGCGAGGACATGGCGGAGGCATCTACTTCAGCGTCAGCGGTGTAGGCGAACAGGATAGCGGGCTGCATCTCGGCATGCACAAGATCCGGACGGGAGATCGCATACTGGTCAGCGGCAGTGTTGGTGACCATGGAACAGCCGTGCTGCTGGCGCGCGAGGAGTTTGGTCTCAGCGGCGAGGTAGAGTCGGACTGCGGTTCGGTACTGGAACTGGTGCAAAGCCTCAGTGGCATCGAAGGGGTGCATTTCCTCAGGGATCCGACTCGCGGTGGAGTGGCAACTGTGGCGCATGAAATCGCAGTCGCCACCGGTCATCGCATCAGACTCGATGAAAGCGCCATCCCGGTGCGCGACAGCGTACGCTCGGTGTGTGAAATCCTCGGTTATGATCCACTCTACCTCGCCTGTGAGGGGCGCGCTGTCGCCTTTGTCAGCGCCGATATCGCGGAGAAGGTGTTGCACATCTGGCAGCAGCAAGCCGCAGGATCAGGATCTGCTGTCATTGGCATCGTTGAAAAAGGAGATGCTGAAGTGCTGCTGCAAACTCCTATCGGTGGTGTGAGAATGCTCGAGGAGTTGGAAGATGACCCACTGCCGAGAATTTGTTAGAAAGCTTCGTGACTTCTCAATAACTCCATACGCAATCGCGGTCAGAAGACCGCTCCTACAGTTCTATTTAGCGCCAGATGTAGGAGTGGTCATCTGACCACGATTGAAATGCGATAGCATTCATCTCTCATACACGGAGTTATTGAGTTGTTACACTGCTCCGCTATAATCCATTGAAATGAGATTTATATAACTGCTGCGAACACTAAGCCATGAGCATAGAACAGAGACATGATGTATTGATCATTGGCAGCGGTGCTGCGGGCCTTGGCTTGGCGCTGCGGCTGAAGCAGAGCCTGCGCGTGGCGGTCATCAGCAAGGGCGCACTGCAGGAGGGCAACACCTACTATGCCCAGGGGGGGATCTCTGCTGTTCTCAGCGACGAGGACTCATTCGACTCTCATGTAGAGGATACGCTGATTGCCGGCGGCGGACTCTGTGACGAGGAGGTCGTGCGCCTGGTCGTCGAGCACGGACCCGCCAATATTCACTGGCTGCTGAATGAAGGTGTTGCCTTTACCCGGGAAGGCCGCAATGATCCGGCATCGGATTTTCACCTCACCCGCGAAGGCGGCCACAGCCACCGCCGCGTCGTCCATGCTGCCGATGCGACCGGAAAAATGCTTGAGTCCACCCTTGAATCCCAGGCAAGGGAGAGCAGCAACATCGATATTTTTGAACACCACATCGCGATCGACCTGATCACCAGCTCAAAACGCGGCGGCAACAAACGCGTGCGCGGCGCCTATCTGCTGGATCGGAAAAATGACAGGGTCGTCACCTTCTGTGCGCGTTTCGTGGTGCTGGCAACAGGAGCCGCCAACAAGGTCTATCTCTACACCAGCAACCCGGATGTCGCCACCGGAGACGGCATCGCCATGGCCTGGCGTGCAGGATGTCGTGTTGCAAACATGGAGTTCATCCAGTTTCATCCGACCTGCCTCTACCACCCGCAGGCAAAATCCTACCTCATCTCCGAAGCGCTGCGTGGCGAGGGAGCCACCCTGCACCTGCCGGACGGACACCGATTCATGCCCGATTTCGATGAGCGCTCCGAACTGGCCCCAAGGGATGTCGTGGCACGCACCATCGATCATGAGATGAAGCGTATCGGCGCCGATTGCGTCTACCTGGATATCAGCCACAAATCCAGAGAGTTTATCACCGAACATTTTCCAAACATCTATCGGCGCTGCCTGGATTTCGGCATCGATATCACCAGCGAACGCATCCCCGTAGTGCCGGCCGCCCACTATACCTGCGGCGGCGTTATCACCGACCACTTTGCAAGGACCGACCTTGCCGGGTTGTATGCGATCGGTGAAACCACCTATACAGGACTGCATGGCGCCAACCGTCTCGCCAGCAACTCACTGCTCGAGTGCCTGGTGTTCGGCGAGATGGCCGCTGAGGATATTCACAGCAGCCTGGAACAGATCATTCAGCCTCCTGAGGCCAAGCCCTGGGACGAAAGCCGCGTCACGGATTCCGACGAGCAGGTGGTCGTCTCTCACAACTGGGAGGAACTCAGGCGTTTCATGTGGGACTATGTCGGCATCGTCAGATCCAACAAGCGTCTGGAACGTGCCAAACGCCGCGTCAACCTGCTGCGTCACGAAATCGAAGAGTATTACAGCAATTTCCGCGTCAACAACGACCTGCTGGAACTGCGAAATCTCGTTGAGGTTGCCGACCTGATCATTCGCTCGGCTCAGTCGCGCAGGGAGAGTCGCGGCCTGCACTACACGATTGACTTCCCCAGGAGTGACAGCAGCCAGAGAAAACCCACAACCTTGATTCCCGACAACTACTACCCGATCGAGGAGTAACCCCGTGGATAAATTCCTGCTGTTCAGCATCCTTCTGGTATTTCTCGGCGCCTTTTTCAGCAGTGTCTTACAGCAGCGCAGAAAAGACAGGGTATTAAAAGACCTGGATGGATTCCAGGTGATCGCCCGCCTGAAGAAAAAGGATGTGTGGGGCTGTTTCCGCTCCTACCCTAATGCGATCGAGCTGATTTTTAGCCGCCCCTATCGAAACCGGCGTGACAAAACGCTCACCAGTTACATCATGTTTTCCGACATGATGAAGACCATTGAAGTCATTTTCCGCTTTCATGATGAGCTCTCGCCAATAAACCAGCAGCGCCGCCTGCAGGAGGTCCAACGCGTTGCTCATCCCGACATTATGCATCGCGTTGGCCGTATGACACGCAA
>DAOUQU010000264.1 GCA_030625445.1 Gammaproteobacteria bacterium | reverse complement strand
TCATCAGCTGTTTGCCGCTGCTGCAGCACAGGATTGTTTTTCTCGATGTTGTTCAGCATGGCCTCTTCGTCAAGCCGCTGCTCTTTTTTGAGAATGGCAGGATCGGGCGGTACGACTTCACGCGGCAGTTGATGCATGTGATTCAGTGCAATTGCCAGTAGTGAACGGCTGATGCGCTGCATACTTTCACTCACCAGAAATTTCCGGCGCACCTGCTGATAGACGGCATCGAGTGCAGCGAATTCCAGCTCCGACAACTGTCCCAGCTGCACTCGATTCTTGACCCGATCCTGACGAATGTAGGCGATGGACATCGCCTCGCTGTCGCGCGCAGCCCTCTGGTCCGCCAGCGCCACATCGAGGAAGCGCCGCATCACCAGCAGCTTCTGCTGCAGCAGTGGTGATATAAATGGCCAGTAACCACAGCTGCCCTGCAACAACCCCTGCGCATTGAGTAGCAGCTCGTATTGCTGACACTGCAATAGACGATCTTCCAACCGCTGCCGAACAGCCAGCTGCACACCCGGATGCGACTCATCCACAAACGCCAGCGCCTGCTGCAGCGTCAGATAGTCAGGCATCGTGGACTCCTGCGCCTGTGCAGATGTCATCAACACCAGTATCGCGTAGAAGGAGATTCGGATTATTTTCTCCATCAGCGGGACATCTTTTATTTTAACCACGGAACACACGGACCACACGGAAAGCTTTTTGAGCGTTCACACTGAGAAATAGGTGGTTCATTTTGTTAAACGATCCCTGAATCATGATAGATGCGCTGACGCTTATGGCTTCACTGACGACATGAATGATTATGGTTTTTCCGTCTGTTCCGTGTGTTCCGTGGTTAAGTGATTTTAGTTTTTTTTCTCTTGTTTCATCTGCCGCTTGTAACGCACGAACGAGGTCTCCTTATAGCGCTCGTCGACGACATACTGACCCAGCAGCTTGAACTCGTCGGCATCAGAGGTGGCGCCGGTATAGCGGGCTTTTTTGATTGGTTTGCCATCGAGGCCAACAAACTGGAACACCGGGGTTGCGCGTACACGGAACTGTTTCAGCGCAAACTCCTTCTGCGTGGTTGTATTCCCCTGGAAGTCCGTGATCTCAAGATCTCCCTCGACATCCATCGACAGAATTAGAAAATGCTTCCGAAAATAGTCCTGAACGTCATCACGGTTCAGCACCTTGGCTTTCATGCGTCTGCAGAAGGGGCACTCCTCCATCTCGAACATGATCAGGATCGCCTTTTTTCCCTGCTCTTTTGCAGTTGCAAGCTCCTCCTGGAGGTCACCAAAAGAGTCGTCAAAAAAATGGCTCTCAGGATCTCTCAACTGCAGCGCCTGGGCAGGAAGTATCAGTACCATCAGCAATGAAATAGTGACAAGTGCTCGTATCATCATTTGTCACTGTCAGCTTTAGTGTTGATATAGCCTTCAAGCATCCCGGCACTGATGGGGCCGCTCTGAACAGCCACGATTTGCCCCTCCGGATTTACCAGGTAGGTGGTTGGCAAACCGCGAATCTCGCGGTCGATCGATGGAGTTCGCGGTGTCGCCTGCAACACCGGGTAACTCATGTTGTACTTCTTCTTGAAGTTTTTCAGCTCTTTGAGTGTGGCATATTCATGATTGACTCCAAGCACAACGGCGTCACTCTCTTTATGCTTGTTATGAAAATCCACCAGATCGGGAATCTCATGACGACAGGGGGGGCACCAGGTTGCCCAGTAGTTGACCACGATCCATTTACCGCGATAATCACTGAGCTTGTGCACCTTGCCGTCCAGATCTTTCAAGTCGAGATCATTGAGGGGATTATTGGCGGCAAAAAGAGGCTGCATGGTAAACATCAGCAACACTAAAACAAATCGTTTCATCATTTTCTCAATAATTTTCTCTGTTATTGTTTAGCCAATTACACCGCAGAGATTCAAACAAGTAGAATTCATGCTCGAATTGGTTAAAATAGGTAATTCTCAAGTCAGCTAGTATAACGAATATGTCAGTAGAAATTTACCACAATCCGCGCTGCAGTAAATCCCGCCAAACTCTGCAGATTTTACAGGAGCATGGCGTTGACGCCAAAATCAGGGAGTATCTGAAAACACCACCGGATCGCGAGACCCTCGAATCGGTTCTGAAGATGCTGAAAATGGAGCCGCGTGATCTGATGCGCAAAGGTGAGAAGGAGTACAAGGAGGCCGGCCTGGACAACCCGCAGCTCAGCCGCGAAGAGCTGATCCAGGCGATGCTCGATCATCCCAAACTGATCGAGCGTCCAATCGTTATTCATAACGGTCGCGCCGCGCTGGGACGTCCGCCCGAGTCGGTTCTGGATCTCTTCTGATGTCGTATGTTCTGGTGCTCTACTACAGCAGGCATGGCGCAACCGCTGAGATGGCGCGTCACATAGCACATGGCGTCGAAGCCGGCGGCATGCAGGCCATGGTGCGCACCGTACCCGGCGTATCGAGCGTCTGCGAAGCATCGCAGCCGGAAGTGCCAGACAGCGGCGCCCCCTATGCGACCCTGGATGAGCTCAAAGAGTGCGCCGGGCTTGCGCTTGGCAGCCCGACCCGTTTCGGCAACATGGCGGCGGCGATGAAGTACTTTCTCGACAGCACTTCATCCCTGTGGATGAGCGGCGCATTGAGTGGCAAACCGGCTGCACTCTTCACCTCCACCTCGTCACTGCACGGCGGCCAGGAGAGCACCCTGCTGAGCATGATGAACCCGCTGCTGCATCACGGCATGATGATTCTCGGACTTCCCTAT
>DAOUQU010000456.1 GCA_030625445.1 Gammaproteobacteria bacterium | reverse complement strand
GTCATGACATCATCGATGATGGCGACATGAGGTGTGTCGATTTTTGCTGTGAGCGCAAAGGCATTGCGGATATTTTTTTGGCGCTCCTTTTTCGGCAGGCTTGATTGCGCCGTGGTATCCCGTGTGCGGCAGAGGCTGTGCGAGTCGACGGGGATCAATAGTCGTGCAGAGAGTATGCGCGTCAGCTCCTGCGCCTGGTTGAATCCCCGCTCTCTGAGACGCCTGGCGTGCAGCGGCACAGGGATCAGGAGTTGGGGCAGTCGGCGTGACGGAGCTGCAAGCTGCTCACACATCAGATCAGCCATCAATCGCCCCGCTGCCAGCTTGTGATGAAACTTGAAGTTGTGATGCAGGCTGGTGAGGTCGTCCTGGTAACGAAACGGGGCAAAGCAGTGGTTAAAGGAGGGCGGCTTATTCTGGCAGCGTCCGCACAGGCTCCCATCTGCTATCGATGATGGCAGCGGCTGTGCGCAGCTTCTGCAGTGGTGATTATTGATGGGGAGCTTGCTCCTGCATGCCGGGCAGAGATCCTGCTGCGTCCCTGTAAGTTTCCCGCACAGCAGGCAGCAGCCGGGAAGCAGTTTAAATTGTATCTTTTTTATCCAGTTGTTAACCATTGCTATCCTTGCAGGTTGACAAATAAGAGCAGCCCATTAACATGGGCGCTTGTAGAATAGAGAGTTTACCAGAGTAACAGTGGAGTAGAAAATAATGCAACGACATGACTGGAGTGTGGAAGAGATCGATCAACTCTTTGGCTTGCCTTTTAATGATCTGCTGTTTCAGGCGCAGAGCAATCACCGCCGGCATTTCGATGCCAACCAGGTGCAGGTGAGCACGCTGCTCAGCATCAAGACAGGGGCCTGTCCAGAGGACTGTGGCTATTGTTCCCAGAGTGCTTCCAGCGATACGGCCCTGGAGCGGGAGAAACTGCTGCCGCTGGATGAGGTGATTGAAGCGGCAACAGCAGCCAGGGAGAGCGGTTCGACGCGTTTCTGCATGGGAGCGGCATGGCGCAATCCGACAGACAAGAATCTTGAAAGGGTGATCGAGATGATCAGCGCCGTGCAGGATCTCGGCATGGAGACTTGTGTCACTCTGGGTATGTTGACGCAGCCCCAGGCGCAGCGTCTCAAGGAGTCCGGGCTCGATTACTACAATCACAATCTCGACACCTCGCCCGAATTTTACGCTAATGTCATTACCACCCGCACCTTTCAGGA
>DAOUQU010000114.1 GCA_030625445.1 Gammaproteobacteria bacterium | reverse complement strand
CGAACAGGCATCGACCTACCTCACCTGGTCAAAACCCTGGGACAAAGTGCTGAATTGGAGTTTTGAGGACGATGTCTCTGTTGAATGGTTTATCGGCGGCAAGCTCAATGTCACGCTCAACTGCCTGGATCGCCATCTTGAGAGTCGTGGCGAGCAGACAGCCATCATCTGGGAAGGTGATGATCCGCAGGAGGATCGCCATATCAGCTACCGCGAACTGCACGCAGAGGTGTGCAAATTCGCCAATGTGCTGAAATCCCGCGGCGTCAGCAAGGGCGACCGGGTGGCAATTTACATGCCGATGATCCCGGAAGCGGCAGTCGCCATGCTTGCCTGCGCACGCATCGGCGCCGTTCACTCGGTGGTTTTCGGCGGCTTCTCTCCCGACTCCCTGCGCGATCGCATCCTCGACTCTGATTGCCAGACGGTCATCACAGCCGACGAAGGTGTGCGCGGCGGCAGAAATGTTGCTTTGAAGATCAATGCCGACAAGGCGGTCAGTGCATGCCCCAATGTGCACACCTGCGTGGTCGTCAAACGCACCGGTGGGGATGTCCAATGGAACGATGAGAGGGATGTCTGGTATCACGAAGCGATGGCTGAAGCTTCGGCTGATTGTCCCGCCGAGGAGATGGACGCCGAGGATCCGCTTTTTATTCTCTACACCTCCGGTTCGACAGGCAAGCCCAAGGGTGTTCTGCATACCACCGGCGGCTATCTGCTGCAGGCGGCAATCACGCATAAACTGGTGTTCGACTACAAGGATGGTGAAGTCTACTGGTGTACTGCCGATGTTGGCTGGGTAACCGGACATACCTATATCGTCTATGGTCCACTGTGCAACGGCGCCATCACGCTGATGTTCGAGGGCATCCCGACCTACCCCGATGCCTCGCGCTTCTGGCAGGTGATCGACAAACATCAGGTTGCCAGTTTCTACACGGCGCCAACGGCAATTCGCGCACTGATGCGCTCAGGTGATGAACCTGTCAAACAGACTTCACGCAGCAGCCTGCGTCTTCTCGGCACGGTGGGCGAACCCATCAATCCCGAAGCCTGGGAGTGGTATTACCATGTGGTTGGCGATGGCCGCTGTCCGATCGTGGACACCTGGTGGCAAACTGAAACCGGCGGCCACATGATTACGCCGCTGCCAGGCGCAACTCCTCTGAAGCCGGGATCTGCAAGCATTCCATTCTTTGGCGTAGAGCCGGTATTGATGGATGAAGAGGGCAATGAACTGGAGGGCGCCGCCTCGGGGAATCTGGCTATCAAACATCCATGGCCGGGAATGATGCGCACCCTCTATGGCGACCATGCCCGCTTTATCGATACCTATTTCTCCATGTACCCCGGCTACTACTTCACCGGTGACGGCTGCCGCCGCGACGAGGATGGCTACTACTGGATCACCGGGCGTGTCGACGATGTGCTGAATGTCTCCGGCCACCGCCTGGGAACCGCAGAGATAGAGTCAGCCCTGGTGCTGCATGACAAGGTTGCCGAGGCTGCCGTGGTAGGCTACCCCCACGAGATTACCGGCCAGGGCATCTACGCCTATGTGACGCTGATGGCGGGAGAGAATGGCAGCGATGAATTGCGTGATGAGCTGATCAAACTGGTGCGCACCGAGATTGGCCCGATTGCCAAGGTCAATCTGCTGCAGTGGGCGCCCGGTCTGCCGAAGACCCGTTCCGGTAAAATCATGCGGCGTATTCTGCGCAAACTCGCAGAGAATGAACTGCAGAGCCTTGGCGATACCTCCACGCTTGCAGATCCATCGGTCGTCGACAACCTGATTGAGAACCGCCTCAACAAGTAAGGTACCGTCCTCACCCCGGCCCTCTCCCGGTGGGAGAAGATTGGGATGAGGGACATTTCAAGCTCTTGCGAGATCAGGTCTCAGACTGACGACGCTTGAAAATGATCATTTTCTCTCGCCAAGACGCAAAGACCGCAAAGGTTTTCTTGGCGAGCTTAGCGTCTTTGCGAGAGTTATTGTTGTAATTTGGCTCATTTGTAAAGATGTTGGCCACTCAAGGATTACTAGGGAGAGCTCTATGTCTATCAAAGTCGGCATCTTTGTCGATTCTGAAAATGTCCGCCTTAACGGCGGCTATCATCTCCGCTATGATGTTCTGCGCCGTTTTGCAGAGCGCGGCGATCGCACCCTGGTTCATCTCAACACCTACATGGCATTTGACAAGGAGCTTGCCGAAAAAGATAGTGAGTACGCAGGAAAGTCCTACATGCATCAGCAGATTGCGCGCCAGTTCGGCTGGAAAGTGAATGTCAGGGATACACGCCGCATAACCAATGATGAGGGGCAAACCACGATAGAGGGCAACTCGAACCTGAGCATCGCGGTCGACGCTCTGTTGCAGGCGGAACATCTCGATGAGATTCTTCTGGTGACGGGTGATGGTGATTTCCTGCCTCTTGTCAGCGCTATTCAAAACAGAGGATGCCGTGTAGAACTGCTTGGCTTTGACCATGTTTCAACGCATTTACAGCGCCAGGTCGATGCTTTTCACTCCGGTTTCCTCACCCCGAACCTGATTCCAATCGCCTATGAACCGAAAAATGCATGGGGACGCACCGGCTCCTGTGTGCGCGGAGTCTGCACAAAATGGTTTACGGAGAAGGGCTATGGTTTTCTCAGCTTTCTTGATCGCATCGATGACAACAGCTGGATCACCAACACCCGCGTCAAGGAGTCACCCTGGACCAGCGCATTCTGTCACATCAACGAAATCTCCTCGGATGTCAATGAGGAGGATCTCATTCATGGCGATACCGTGCTTGAATTCTATGTTCAGGAGAGCCCGCAGGATGCTGACGGCCTGGTTGCACAGAATGTGCGGCTGGTACAGGCGTAACAACAAAATTTATTTTAAGATAAAACGCGCCGAGCCAAAACTACTCTCAATTTCAATCTTCACTGGTATATGTCTGCTATCTCTGGAGATCCAGGCAAAGAGCGGCACCGGTTTATCCCCCTTTTCAAGCTCGTCAATCCTGATTTTCCAGGTTTTCCAACGCCTGCCGGCAACATTGACCTCCTCTGCTGCAATGACAGCAACACGAAACTCAAGCTGATCTTTGCCATTGGTTCCCGGAAAAGATGCTGCATAACCTTTTTTCAGCGGAGCCGAACGCAATCTCTGCAGCAGTGTCATGCGGTCAATAGAGTGCTTGGCAACAGGCTTGTGCTTCACTTTTTTCACCCTGATTTTCCCAGCCGGCTTGTGATCTGTAGCAACAAACTGCTTCACTGATGCAGGAAGCGGCTCACCTTTAGACCGGAGCTTATAGAAATCCACCATGGTTCCGCCATCAGGAATCACAGCCAGGGAGTGCTTGTACCCATAGGGTTGATATTTATCACTGTATTTTTTCTCGCGCATCTCAAATGCGAGGGTACGCGCAGGTTTCAGGCGGTAGAAGCTGCGATAGTGAAAACGGACCTTGAAGATAGTTTCCAGCACCGCATACCCTTTGGAACTCATCGTGGCCGTTGACATCATGCAGGCGCCTCTGCCGGAACAATCAGCGACCTTCACGGTCTCGATCGACGCCCTGGAGACGTCCGTCCAGGAGTAACCGGAGAGTACTCCTTTGTACTCAACCAGATAGTCGAGCCGCTCAGCTGCATTGAGTGACAACGACATCAGCAGCAGCGTTATAATGACGGATAATTTTAAAAACACATTGAGTTCCAGTAAACAGATGTTGGAAATACAACAGATTCAGGATGGCATCTACAGCTGTCGTCTGCCGGCAGAACCCCGCTATCTCGATGAGATTATAAAGGGTTTTTCACGCCTGGAAGATGCGGCTGATACCAAAAAAACACACTTTTTTGATGGCCGCTATGAAAACATCTATCCATCCCGTGAAGCATTCACGGAGATTGAAGCGCTGCTCGAGGTGATCTTTGACTGCGCACAACAGATTCTTGAAAAAAAGCAGCCGCTGGAGATCAGCTTCTGGTTCAACCAGATGCGTCCCGGACACTCCACCACCCTGCACACTCATGACGACGGCTATGAACTGATCTCCGGCGTCTACTACCTGGATGTTCCCGATGGGTCGGGGGATATCCTCATGCATCTGCCTGAACAAGTGCTGAAAATCACCCCGCAATCAGGAGTGATGCTGATGTTCCCTCCCGATCTTGCGCATGAAGTTGCACAAAATCTCAGCACCGAATCACGCCTCTCGATGGCATTTAATATAGGACCCACAAAAGATAGTACTGAGTACTGAGTACTGAGTGGGTTACTCGCTACTCACTACTCACGTCTCACTACTCGTTACTCGCTACTCACGTCTCACGTCTCATTACTCAGTCCTATTTTTCGTGGCCACTGCTCCATCTCATTTAAAATGTGCTGCTTCTCCTCTGTCAGGTCATCCGTTCGCAACCCGGCGATTAACTCCTGATAAGCATTCAGTGTCAGCGAGGCGCCCTCCTCTCCGTGCAGATTTCTGACGTCACAGAACTTGCGCCATCTCTGCTGCTCATCGTCTGTCAGGCTCTCCGGCCAGTTGCGGGCGCGATAGCGGAAATAGAGTTTCTGCAAGCGCTTGTCCGCAAAGCCCGGCTGCCACCCGGCAAGTTGTTGAGGAGATGACTCCCGTACTTGCGCGCTCAGCCCGGTATCCCGATTGTTCAGAAAGCCTTCATAGAGGGCTGAATCGACATCCTGTTGCTCAAACTCTTTGCGCTGTTGAAACACCTCTGTCAATGTTGCCACGACTCCCTGATCGTCCAGCAACTGTTGGCGATATTGAGCGGCGCTGTCAAGATCGATGATCCAGCGTTCGGCCATCTCGTTACTCAAAGTCGAGAGCGGCGCCAGCGCCGGAGACTTGTTGATCTGCACGGTTTTCAGCGGCGGACGCTCTTCTCCCTCGGCAAGATCATCTTTCGGCGTATACAGCAGCCTCTGGATCTCATCAGCTGACATGGCCAGCAGTTGATCCGGAGAGTGGCGCAGATCATAGACCACGATGGCATTTTTGTTGAGCGGATGCTGAATGAGTGGAATCACAGGTGCGATACAGCCAAGGGTGGCGGGATACATGCCGGTAATATGCAGCAGCATCTCCTGCTTCGACAGATCAAGCAGTTGTGCAACCTTGCGTTTGTTGCGCAGCTCAAAGTAGTAGTCGTAGAGACGCGGTTGATGCTTCCTGATGAGACGCGCCATCTCGATGGTGGCGCGCACATCAGCCAGGGCATCATGCGCATCTTCATGGGAGATGTTGTTGGCGATGGTCAACTGGTCGAGCCGGAAACCGGGAATCCCCGGCTCACGCTCCCACCAGTTGATTCCCTCGGGACGCAATGCATGCGTCGTGCGCACCAGGTCCAGAATATCCCAGCGGCTGTTGCCATTCTGCCATTCGCGCGCATAGGGCTCGAAGTAGTTGCGGTAGAAGCCGAAACGGGTCACTTCATCATCAAAACGCAGGCTGTTATAGCCGACGCCGCAGGTGCCGGGGCGCGAAAACTGCTCATGAATGACCGCAAAAAACTCCGCCTCATTGACCCCTTTCTCCACCATCTGCTGCGGCGTTATTCCGGTGATCATGGCCGATTCGGGATTCGGCAGGAAATCCGCAGTCGGACGGCAATAGAGCATCACCGGATCATCGATAATATTGAGATCTGTATCGGTACGAATCGCTGCAAACTGACAGGCGCGGTCAACACGGGGATTCACCCCCCAGGTTTCATAGTCGTGCCACAGCAGGGTTGTTTCCATGTTCAAGTCTCATTGCATATTGATCAAGACCATAGGGTGCAATAATCTCCGCGCATTGC
>DAOUQU010000439.1 GCA_030625445.1 Gammaproteobacteria bacterium | reverse complement strand
GGCAGGAACTTCAAGCAAATCGAGCAAGTTGATTCATGGCGGTCTGCGCTATCTGGAAAACTTCGATTTCAAACTGGTCAGGGAGAGCCTCAAAGAGAGGGAGTTGTTATTGCAGCTTGCGCCAACCCTGGTCAAACGCCTGCCATTTTATATCCCGCTCTATCAGCACAGCAGCCGTTCTGCGCTGAAGGTTGCTACAGGCTTGATGCTCTACAGACTCCTGGCTGGATTTCACAGTAAGACGGGGTTCAGGATTGTGCATCAGCGTGAATGGAAGCAACTCGATGGTTTGAAATTAGATGGCCTGAAAAAAGTCTTTCAATACTGGGATGCGCAGACTGATGATGCAGCATTGACCATGGCGGTGATGCATTCAGCGCAGCAACTGGGTGCAGAATTACATGCGCCAGCCGAGTTTCTGTGTGCCGAGTCTCTCGATGATGGCTACCGCATCAGCTATCGTGAAGCCGGTGTCACCCGGCAGATCCACGCCGCCATCGTAGTCAATGCCGCAGGGCCATGGGCTAATGCTGTTGCGCAGCGATTCAAACCGGCCTTGCCGGTGGTTGCGACAGAGAATGTGCAGGGGACGCATATCGAGATAGATATGCAGTTGTCACAAGGAGCCTACTATCTTGAATCGCCGACTGACAGGCGCGCGGTATTCGCCATCCCCTGGCAGGGACACACCCTGATAGGAACTACCGAGATGCTCTACAAGGGTAATCCCGACGACGTCCATCCGCTCGAAAGTGAAATCACCTATCTCAAATCAGTATTCAGCCACTATTTTGGCAACAGCAATATCCAGATAAATGCCGCCTGGGTGGGACTGCGAGTGCTGCCCGCTGCTGACACATCCGCATTCACGCGCTCCCGCGAGAGCAGCATCATCGCCGATGACGCACAACAGCCACATGCGCTCACTGTTTTCGGCGGCAAGATCACCAGCTACCGCGTCACTGCCCGTAAGGTTTTGCAGAGGTGTCAGCAGACGCTGGAAAAACGTGCCGCCATTGCCGATACAGCCAAACTCAAACTGGAAGCGTAATGTCTGAACTCTATCTCGGCATCGATCAGGGGACGCAGTCAAGCCGTGCAATTCTTTTCAATCAGCAGGGAGAGATCGAGGCCAGCTCGCAGGTGGCTGTTTCACTGCTGCGTGACGGAGATCAGTGCGAACAGGATGGCAGTGAGATCCTGGATTCAATCACAACGGTCATCACCTCCGTCATCGAGCAGATTGGAGATGATCCGGCTGGCGACTGCAGCATCAAAGCAGCCGGACTTGCTACGCAGCGCTCCAGCGTCATTGCCTGGGATGCTAAAACTGGTCAACCGCTATCTCCACTGCTGAGCTGGTCCGATCGGCGCGGTGAGGAGTTTATTGCCTCGATCAGGGAGCAGGAATCTCT
>DAOUQU010000317.1 GCA_030625445.1 Gammaproteobacteria bacterium | reverse complement strand
GATGCGCGACATCAGGCTGCGTGCGGCGATGCGCCGCGGCTGCGTGTGGCCAATGCGTCCGAACACACCAAGCCCCAGGGAGAGACAGATCTTGGGCAGCTGGGTTGATTTTCCCGAGCCGGTCTCACCACAGAGGATGATAACCTGATGCTTCGAGATCAGCTCCTGAATCTCCTGCAGACGCTGCGAGACCGGCAGTTCAGCAGGATAAGAGATCTTCCGGAGAGACGCCTGGCGTTTGCTGACAATCTGCTTCGACCTGTCGATATCCTGTTGCAGGCGCTGCAGGCCCTGATCAAAGGGCTGCCCGGTTTTACTACGGCGTTTCAACCCGCGCAGACGTTTTGCAAATGCCTTGCGGTCGGCAAGCAGGCACTGCTCCAGGCCGGAGGGTGTTGGAAAGGATCTCTCTTCGGTCATGATGGGCGGAATTGTATACCGAAGCCAGTCATTCAGCTATCAACAAGCAGGCAGTTAATAGAGAGATTTAGGATCTCATGCATCTTTGCAGGATTGATTGGCGGATCCTCTGAACTTGAATTCTTCTCATCTTGTCCTATAGTCATTAGTAAAACCCACGAAAACAGTCGGGATTCCTGACCACGCCATCAAATGGTCAAGGTAAATACGGTGAGTTCGCCATGAAGCTTCACCTGCAACTTATCAAAGGAGATATGAAATGAGAATCCACAGATCAATAATCAGGCTGCGGATGGCCGCTGTCTCCTCTCTCCCGGCGCTTTTTCTCTTTTGCCTACCCCTGGTTGTCTATGCACAGAGCAATGTGTCGGCCTGTATTGAGTCAGCGAAAGGCGGTCTGCTGGAAGTCTCTGAAGAGCGCTCAAAACGATTCCTGGGCAAGGTTGAAGAGGCGACTGCCCGCTGCCGCGGTGGTGAAAAGGCGGTGAAATACCGCCACACACCATGGGTAGACTGGCAAAACTACTATGCAACGGCAGATGCCGGCAGCAAGTATGACGGAGATGATGCAGTTACCCTGCTCGGAAAACATCTGTTTCCCAATGGACGGGGTGTTGACGGTGCGCTGCTGGATCTCGAATACCAGCGCATCGAACTGATCAAGTTCAACCTGTTTGATCAATTGACCTATGAAGCCTATATCAAGGGACGGGATGGCCGGCCCGGAGCAACCCTGAAGCAATGGGATGCGATGCGGCTGCCTCCTGATCACAAGCGTTATCAGGATGTGGGTGGGGATGAAAAGCAAGTTTGCAATGGTGAGTTGATCACCCACCGGACCCTGACAGGCATCTGCAATGACCTGATCAACCCCCTGATGGGCTCTTCGGGAATGCCATTCGGCCGCAATATGCAGTTCGACGCCACCTTTCCGCGGCTGGGCTTGAATGAACTGACACAAAACAGGCATGCCAACCGCATCGGTTTGCTGCAGCCGGATCCGCAACTCATCAGCAGAAAGCTGTTTACCCGGGAACAATCTCCGGACAACGGCTGCAACCAGGGCCTGGGTGACGGCAACTTTTCTGTAGATGCCAACTGCGATTATCTGAAAGCGCCTTTTTTCAATGTGCTGGCTGCATTCTGGATTCAATTCATGACACACGACTGGTTCTCGCACACCAGTGAAGGGCGCAACACGCCGGAACTGCAAGCAGTCGGCTGTCTCACCGATGAGGCGCGCGCGCTGGGATGCCGTGAAGCCGATCGACACGAGCCCTCACTCTATGCGCAGACAACGCCGGCATCGACATTCAGCCACGATGGCCGAGACTACTCCAGCCGCGCTCACAACACCACTAACAATCTTGTTACCGCCTGGTGGGATGCCTCACAGATCTATGGCCACGATGTAGTGTCACTAAAACGCGTGCAGCGGGATCCGCAAGACCCGGCGAAACTGCTTCTGAAAAACAGTTATCTGCCGCTGCTGCCAGCCTGTGAAAGTTACTCTGAAAAATGCCCGGTACAAACACAGTGGCAGGGACAGGAGGCTGCAGGCTTCCCGGACAATTGGAATATCGGTACGAGTTTTTATCACAACCTGTTTAGCCGCGAACACAACTATTTTGTCGAAAAATTTCGCCAGTTACAGAAACAGACACCGGATGCAGACTCCAGCCTGCGCGATCCGGATAACCCTGAGAGAGTCATCTCCCTGAAAGATGTTGATGATGAACGCCTCTACCAGGTCGCCCGACTGGTGGTTGCTGCAGAGATCGCAAAAATCCATACCATCGAATGGACGACGCAGCTGCTGTATGACGAACCCCTGTTTGCCGGCATGAACGCCAACTGGCACGGGTTGTTCAATCAGCAGGAAAATCGCGTCTCAAAA
>DAOUQU010000449.1 GCA_030625445.1 Gammaproteobacteria bacterium | reverse complement strand
TCAGAGCAGCCGCAGGCGCTGCAATTCTCAGGCAAGGTCGAGCAGAGCTGGCAAATGACCAGCTTCAGCGGCCTCACCGGCAGCATGAAACATGAGTACCGCATCGATCTGCCTGATTTCGACATGTTGGATATGCCGGAGAGTGAAGTGCAGCCACAGTCGGTCGAGCCTTCGCGGTTTACCTTTCCCCGCGGTGCCCGCGCCGGTGAATGTTTGCACAGCATCCTGGAGGATCTCGATTTCACCCGGGTCGTTGCCGAAGAACTTGAGGCCATGGTGGCGCGCAAACTCGAGCACTTTGGTTTTGATGAGAGCTGGCTCCCGGTGGTGTGTGAGTGGATGCAGTTGATACTGGATACACCTCTCGACAGCGATGCTTCACTGCGGCTGAGGATGCTCGGCAGAGAGAAGCGGTTTGTCGAGATGGAGTTTCATTATCCGCTGGCGGGATTAACCGCTGATGGCCTCAATGGCATCATGAAACAACTCGCCGGTTTTCGTTCTGATCGGCCACGGCTTAATTTCAATCCCGTCAATGGCATGATGAAGGGTTTTATCGATCTGATCTTTGAGCATGACGGGCGCTTCTTTGTACTCGATTACAAGAGCAACCATCTGGGAAACAGCATCGACGACTATCAGCATCCTGCACTGCAGGAGGCGATTGGCGAGCATCGTTATGATCTGCAGTACCTGATTTACACGCTGGCGCTGCACCGCTATCTGCAGCAGCGTCTGCCGGATTATGATTACGAGACGCACTTTGGCGGTGTCTATTATCTGTTCCTCAGAGGGATGCATAGAGAGCATGGCGCACAGAGAGGCGTCTACTATGACAGACCCGGGAGCGCGCTCATCGACAGCATGGATCGACTTTTCGCCGGGGAAACATCGCATGTTTGATGATCTGAAAAAAGCAGTTGAATCAGGATTGCTGCGCAACCTCGATATCTACTTTGCCAGGGAGATGTTCAGACTCGATAGCAGCAGTAGTGAACAGATGATGCTGCCTGCTGCGCTGGCCAGCCGCGCCATCAGCGACGGCGATGTCTGTCTTGATCTCGCGGCCGTGGCTGGAACGCAGTTAAAGGATTTGAAACTCTCCACAGAGTATCGGCTCGACATCCCGTCGCTGAAAGAACTCAGGGAGACACTGCGCAACAGCAGGGTGGTAGGTTCGCCAGGCGAGATTGCGCCGTTGATTCTCGATGCGCGCGACCGCCTCTACCTGGGGCGCTACTGGTGGTTTGAAAAAGAGGTTGCAGATGCACTGTTGGCACGCGCTCTTCCGCTGCTGCCTGATGAAGTCGACAGTGACCTATTG
>DAOUQU010000151.1 GCA_030625445.1 Gammaproteobacteria bacterium | reverse complement strand
GGCGCCACGGCAGGCTGTTATTTCTGCCAATCACACGATTGCGCGCCATTGCCCAGATCAGGGAGATTTGAGGTTTATTTGACACGATAACTGGCCGATGAGTCCCTCTCCCTTTGGGAGAGGGTTAGGGTGAGGGGAAGGGGGCTAAAAAAACAACCCGTCAACAGGTGAAGATGCAGAAGCAAAACGCTTTGCAGCCATGCGACCGGCCAGGTAGGCTTCACGCCCTGCCTCAATCCCTTTTTTCATTGCCGAAGCCATCAGCACAGGATTATTGGCTGCGGCGATAGCTGTGTTCATCAGTACGCCGTCGCAGCCAAGTTCCATCGCCATGGCGGCATCGGAAGCGGTGCCGACGCCGGCATCGACAAGGATGGGTACCTTGGCATTTTCAACGATAGTGCGGATATTCAGCGGATTGCGAATACCAAGGCCGGATCCGATCGGGGCGGCCAGCGGCATCACCGCTGCACAGCCAATCTCTTCGAGTTGCCTGGCGATGATGGGGTCATCATTGGTATAGACCATCACGTCAAAGCCATCCTTGACCAGCTCCTCAGCAGCCAGCAGGGTTGCCATCATATCTGGAAACAGCGTTTTTTCGTCACCGAGCACCTCCAGTTTGACCAGGTTGTGACCGTCAAGCAGCTCGCGCGCCAGTCTGCAGGTGCGTACAGCGGTTTTTTGATCATAGCAGCCGGCTGTATTGGGCAGGATGGTATATCGATCCGGCGGAAGCACATCCAGAATATTGGGCTCATCGCTGTTTTGTCCCATATTGGTGCGGCGCACGGCGATGGTAACGATCTCTGCGCCGCTTGCTTCTATCGCCTCCCGGGTCTCATCCATATCCTTGTATTTGCCGGTTCCAACCAGCAGGCGCGAGCTGAAGGTGCGTCCGGCAACTGTAAATGTGTCGTTTGAATTCATAAGTTTTAACTACTGCTCTGTTATAAAAAAGTGTCTAAGGAGCTTCTTGCAAAACTCACATGACGTCATTCCGGCGAAGGCCGGAATCTATAAAATCAACCACTTACAGATCTAGACGGTAATTTCCTAATACCTCACCAGATCCTACAAAACCACGGGGCTATTGAGAAGTTACTCAAGACGCATGGATTCCGGCTAAAAGCATGCCGGAATGACGGGGTTTTGCCAGTACTTCCAAGGATGGTGTAATTGTCAGCCACCACCAATAGCATGCACAATCTCCATTTCATCGCCACCCTTGAGATGATGGTTGCTGAAAGTGGAGCGGGGGACCAGCTCCTCATTGACCTCAACGGCCAAGCGCTGATCAGCCAGATTCAATTCTGCAATCAGGTCAGCCACTGTGGCGCCCTCGTCAAGATTACGCGTCTCGCCATTGAGAATAATTTGCATGGAACTCTAATTCCGCCTGTCGGTTGATGGTAGGATTCTACAGTAATTCTAACAATAGTTTGATCTGCGGGGTAGTGAATGACGCTTTGGAGTGAGGATATTATCTCTGTCGAGGAGGCAGCGACACTGGACGGACTCTTTTCGGTGCGGGTGCATCGTACGCCGGATGACGAAGCCTTCAGCTTTTTTGACCGCAGCAGCAATAGCTGGATCTCCTACACATGGCGGGAGATGCAACAGCATATCGCCCGCTGGCAACAGAGTTTGCGCGATGAGGGACTCTCCCGGGGAGAGAGGGTCGGGGTGTTGCTGCGAAATTGTCCGCAGTGGGTGATGTTCGAGCAGGCCGCGCTCTCCCTTGGACTGGTTGTGGTGCCTCTCTACACGGATGACCGCCCGGACAACATTGGCTACATTATCGATGACGCCAATATCCGCCTCATTCTGATACAGGACGCCAGGCGCTGGAAACGTCTGGCGCCGGTCATTGTTGAAGCTACGCCGGATGAGGAGGGATCGCTGCAGCGAGTGCTGCTGCTCGATGAGAGTGATGAAGCAGCAAAATGCGAGCGTAATGATGATAATGTCATGCGGGTCGACAGCTGGCTGACGGCAGAGCAGCAGGAGTATCAGCCGCGTCAGGGGAGCGGTGAGCAGCTGGCGACCATCGTCTATACATCAGGCACCACGGGACGGCCAAAAGGGGTGATGCTGAGTCACCTGAATATCCTCAGCAATGCGCATGCCGGCATCACCATGCTGGATTGCTACCGTCAGGATCACTTTCTCTCTTTTCTTCCGCTGTCACACATGTTTGAGCGTACGGCCGGTTATTACGTTCCAGTGATGGCGGGAGCCAGGGTGAGCTTCGCCAGGTCTGTGACGCAGCTTGCCGAGGATTTCAAGTCACGCAAGCCGACGCTCATCGTTGCTGTACCACGCGTCTTCGAGCGGGTTCTCGGCAAGTTGAATGATCGTTTGAACAAGGGGCCGCGTTTCAAGAAATTGCTCTTCAATACAGCAGTTGAAACTGGCTGGAAATATTTTTTAAGGCAGCAGGGGCTAGCTTCCTGGAAACCCTCGCTGCTGCTGCACGGGGTTCTGGATAATCTTGTTGGCACCCAAATCCGCGACGGACTCGGCGGCAACCTGCGCAGCGCCCTCATCGGTGGAGCGGCACTGCCGCCGCAGGTGGCAAAAGTCTTTTCCGGCCTGGGAATTACCATGATCCAGGGATATGGTCTCACCGAGACCAGTCCCATACTTTCCGCGAATAGTGAAGTGGATAACAAACCCGACAGTGTCGGGCGGCCGCTGCGTGGAACCCTGGTTAAGATCGGAGAGAATGATGAGCTGCTGGCAAAAAGCCCCGGGATCATGCTGGGATACTGGAACAATCATGCTGCGACCAATGATGTGATCGATGCTGACGGCTGGTTTCACACGGGGGACCAGGCGCGGGTTTCTGCATCCGGGCATGTTTACATCACCGGCAGAATCAAGGATATCCTGGTGCTCTCCAATGGCGAGAAAGTCCCGCCGGCAGATATGGAGAGCGCCATTGGCATGGATGAAATGATCGACCAGGTACTGGTCGTTGGGGAAGGGCGCTCCTACCTGACTGCATTGGTGGTCATCGATGAAGCATACTGGAGCGCATCTGCTCCGGGTAAGCCCTATACCAACGAAGCCCTGAACAGCGAGGACGTCGTCAAGGATGTATTGTCAAGAATCCGCAAGGGGCTGAAAGATTTTCCCGGCTACGCCAAGATTCGCAGGGCGACGCTGCTTGCCGAGCCATGGACGCTGGAAAACGGGCTGTTGACACCGACGCTGAAGATCAAAAAAGCCAAAGTGCTGGAGCGCTATGTTGCCGAAATCGATGCCATGTATTCGCAGGGTCCGCGATGAATGGTCCCTTCTCCCCTCACCCTAACCCTCTCCCAAAGGGAGAGGGGACCACCTGCTAAATTCGATGGAGTATTTACGACAATAGGGCGACGCTTTTGGCTTGTGCGTAGAGCAGCTTGCCGGGTTTTAAATCCAGCACCGAGGCGGACTTGCGTGTCACCCGGGCCAGCATGGGTACATCGCCGCACATCAGCTTGACCATCACCTGTGCACAACCTGCAGGCGTGATCTCCTCGATGGTCACGGGGAATATGTTCAGGATGCTGGTGCCGGACTGCTGTTCCAGGGTCAGGCTGACATCGCGGGCGGTGACCCTTACCCTGACGGCATGGCCCACCGGCAGATCATGGCGTGTGACGGTAAAACGGCCTCCAGAAAAATCCAGCAGGGTCAGGTCATACGCATCATCGTGCTTTGCCACCACGGCTTCAATGAGTGCCTCAGCGTCATCGCCATAAGCCAGGGGAAGATCAAGCCGGGTCAACATCTCGCCAATCGGTCCGGCCGCCCTTATGCGGCCGGCTTCAAGCAATACCAGGTGATCCGCCAGGCGCGCCACCTCATCGGGCGAGTGGCTGACATAGATTACGGGAATATCCAGTTCATCATGCAACGACTCAAGATAGGGGAGGATCTCCTGCTTGCGCGCCTGATCCAGCGACGCCAGCGGTTCATCCATCAGCAGGACCCCGGGGCTGACCGCCAGCGCCCTGGCAATCGCCACCCGTTGACGCTCACCACCGGAGAGCTGGTCGGCTCCGTGTTCGAGCAGGGGGGCGATACCCAGTAATTCAATAGCCCTCTCCATGGAGACCTTGCGTTGTGAAACCGGCACCCGCTTGATGCCGTATTCGAGATTACGCCGTACGTTGAGATGTGCAAACAGGCTGGCTTCCTGGAAGACATAGCCGAGGGGGCGCTTGTGGGGCGGCACAAAATGTGCGCCATCCTGCCACAGCATCTCACCCACGCGCAGATAACCATCACGACAGGGCTCCAGTCCGGCGATGGCGCGCAGCAGGGTGGTCTTGCCGCATCCTGAAGGGCCGAAAACCGCTGTAATGCCACTGGAGGGAATCTCCAGATCCACATCCAGAACAAAATCATCCCGCTCGATGCGAAACCGGATCTCTATGGTCATGATGAGCATCCCTGTGCATCGCCGATAGAGAACGCGAACTGATGCATCACTGTACTAGCGAGACCAAGTCTCAGACTGACGAAGCATGAAAAAAATTCATTTTTTCTCGCAAAGACGCCAAGACCGCAAAGAATTTCCTTCGCGAGCTTTGCGTCTTTGCGAGAGTCATTTTTTGAAATTTGGCTCATTTGTAAAGATGTTGGCCACTCAAGGATTCTAGTCATGGCCGCACCAGCGAGAAGCGGTGATTGATGGCATACACGGTCATCAGCATGAGAAAGGAGGCCAGCAGCAGTCCTCCGGACAGCCAGTGGGCGTGACCATATTCGAGCATTT
>DAOUQU010000162.1 GCA_030625445.1 Gammaproteobacteria bacterium | reverse complement strand
ACAGAGCAGTTGACTTTTAATCAATTGGTCGAGCGTTCGAATCGCTCACGGCCCACCATATAAATCAAAGGCTTAGCTTAATTGCTAGGCCTTTTTTATTGCCATGAATTGCAATTGGGTCGGATTATGGGTCGGGTTGTTTGCCTGCTAATAATTACATTCACGGTTCATATCGATCCTTCCATATTGACCATCTAGCGAAGGAATGCTTTCCAGGTAGACGTCCCCGATGTAGCCGTATGCGGTCCTGTGTCGCCCATTCGATACATTTGCAAAGGATTTTTGTCCGAATCACGTGTCCATGGATTATATGAATATTTTCACCCCCATGTCAGCATGTGTAGCGCGCCAATCGCGCAGTATGGGGAAAGTGTGCATGCAATAATGTTATGTAACTTGTCCTAGAGGTCAGGCGGAAGATTGATCCCGAAGACGCTTACATGCAGATGTTTGATGGCGGAGTGCAAGAGGGCGGGGCCGTTACCGTGATCGAGGAGTCTGTACTGAATGATGATGAAGATTCGGGCAGGTTGAATATGGCGGGGGAAAACAGGGAAGTGAAGGTGAAGTTTGGTGGAAAATTCAAGCCGCCGCGCGAATATTAACGCGTTCATGGACGCTTTATTTGCTTCGTGCATATTCCTTGAAACGCATGCTGGCAAGAAAGCACAATCAGCTTGCTACAGTGCAACTCCGCAAAACTCCCATGCATTGCCTAAGGTTGTATAGGACGTACTGAGGAAGAAATCGCATCAATCAATGATTTGCTCGACTGATGCGGTTCATTTCACTCACATATCCCGCATCAGCAGGACCGCGTGTGCGCCGTGCCGTCGCTGCAGCTATACTGTAGATATGAGGTGGCCTAATGACCAATCGATCAAATCTTGAACAATCAATCATCGATACAGCCCTGACACTCGCAAAAGAGAAGGGATGGGAGTCTGTCAGGCTGCACCAGGTCGCCGAAGCACTGCATATACCACTGGATGAGATACGGCTGCACTTTCGCGAAAAAGAGGAGATTATTGATGCCTGGTTTGATCATGCCGACGAGGCAATGTTACAAGCACGTGAGACCGAAGGCTTTGAGCAGGGCGGCACGCGTGAAAAACTGCACCTGTTACTCATGAAGTGGCTGGCTGCACTGCAGCCGCACCGGCGTGTGACGCGCCAGATGATCATTGGCAAACTGGAACCCGGCCATATCCATTACCAGGCTCAGGGCCTGCTCAGAGTCAGCCGCACCGTGCAGTGGTTGCGCGAATCTGCCGGCATCTCATCGACCTTGCCGTGGCGTGCGCTTGAAGAGACCGTGTTGACAGCTATCTATCTCGCTACCTTTACAAAATGGATGTTCGATGACAGCGAAGAGAGTCAAACAACAAGCTGTTTTTTACAGGAGAGCCTCAACGCAGCCTGCCGACTGTATCCATGCAACGACCACCATGCTGATTCCATGGCTGACATTCAATCATCGTAAGCTCTTCCCCGCATGAATACCTCAACCCATGTTCTCAGAGACGCACTGGTTCGCCCGCTTGCCGAGGTTGATCGAAGAATGAAAATCCGCAACAGGCTCCTCTCTAGTGAAAGCCAAACCTAAGATCATCAGCGCCAGTCGCCGAACTGACATTCCCGCTTTCTACGCGGAGTGGTTTATCAACCGGGTCAGGGCCGGTTATTGTCTGACGCCGAATCCCTACAATCGAAAACAGCTCTCTCGAATATCCTTGATGCCGAGTGATGTTGCGGTGATTGTTTTCTGGACCCGCAATCCACGACCGATGCTTCCATACCTCAAGGAACTCGATGATTGTGGAATCCATTACTACTTTCAGTTCACCGTAATGAAAAATCCGAGAAAGATCGATCCCCATACCCCTTCATTGCAGGCTGCCCTGGAGACGTTTCGACGTCTGGTCGAACATGTTGGCCCGCACCGGGTGATATGGAGATATGACCCGATCATCTTTACCGAAACGACCAATCGGGAATTCCACCTTGAGGCATTCGCCGATATCGCAGATCAACTCGAGAACCTCACCCATCGCTGCGTCATCGGTATCGTGGATGCATACCGCAAAACAAAATCACGCATGCTTTCGCTGTCAAATATGCCGGGGTTCAAGGTTGAGGAGTATCAACCATCACTCCACGAGACGATGCTTCGGAAAATGCAGGATATCGCTTCCAAAAGAGGCATGGAGTTGACCAGTTGTGCAGAAGAGATCACTCTCTCCCATCTTGGAATCAAACTCGGCAAGTGCATTGATGACGAATACATTCGAGCGGCGTTCGATATCGATGTGACGCACAGGAAAGATAAAGGCCAACGGGAAGCGTGCGGCTGTGTGGAGAGCCGCGACATCGGTGTCTACGACACCTGTATCCTGGGATGCAAATATTGCTACGCCACATCGAGTTTTGATAAAGCACTGCTCAACTATCAGGAGCACGGCAAAGAGGCGCCGTCTCTTATCAACGGTATTGAAGACCCCGAACAGCCAAGCGCATAATCACCATTCAGGGCGCCCTCCTGGCGGCGATGATTGCCAGGCCCCACGGTTGCACGCGCCACGCTGCCAGCCTCTTGACTACTGGAACAATCGTTGAAGTCCACTATATCATCGGCTCAGTTTGTTGCACCACAGCGCAATGCCCAGAGCTCATTCCGCCCTATCGGACTCATCACATTTCTACACTATTTACCCGACGCAGTTGTTCTTGCGGTGATAAAATGCGCTGCATGTCAGAACAGCAAAAACAGCATCGGCCGATTCGCAGTTATGTCCTGCGTCAGGGACGGCTTACTCCCGGCCAACACAACGCATTTGAACGGCTGTGGCCTCTGTGGGGAGTCGATTTTGTTGATGACCAGCATCTAGATCCGCGGGATCTGTTTGATAACGATCATCCGTTTGTCGTTGAGATAGGTTTTGGAAACGGGGAGTCTCTTGCCCACTATGCACAGCAGCATCCTGACATCAACTATGTGGGAATAGAGGTTCATCGGCCAGGGGTGGGGCATCTTCTGCTGAAAATCGAGGAGTTCGAACTGAGCAACGTGCGTGTTATCTGCCATGACGCAGCCGAAGTTCTGAAAGCGATGCCTGATATTTCGCTTGCAGGCGTGATGCTCTTTTTCCCGGATCCCTGGCACAAGAAAAAGCACCGCAAGCGCCGAATTTTACAGCCCGCCTTCATGCAACAGATGGCCCGCCTGATCAGCAAGGGGGGTATCTTCCATGCCGCCACCGACTGGGAGGATTATGCCCGGCAGATGATGCAGGTTCTCTCTCAATCAGATCAATTTGAGAATATCGCTGCTCCCGGCAGCTTCTCTGACCGTCCTGATGGACGCCCGCTGACAAAATTCGAGCTGCGCGGACAACGCCTGGGTCATGGGGTTTGGGATCTGATTTTCCGAAAAAACGCATCATAGTCTTCACTCATGCCGCAACTCAGACTCAAACACTTTTCTCCTCTAATCCTCGAACCACTGAACCTGGTGATCGATGAGGGAGAGACGGTGACGCTGTCAGGTCCTTCAGGCAGCGGCAAGAGCATGCTGCTGAGAGCAATTGCCGACCTGGATCCCCACAATGGCACAGCCAGGCTTGATGATACGGCCGCCGATGAGATGCCTGCTCCGCAGTGGAGGCGCAAAGTCGGTTATCTGCCCGCCGAGAGCTCCTGGTGGGAGGAGATTGCCGGGCAGCATTTCTCTGAAGCGCCACAGCTGGAGGCGCTTGGGCTGGCGAAGACGATTCTGCAGTCGCCTGTCGCGCACCTCTCCAGCGGCGAACGCCAGCGGCTCGCCGTATTCAGAATGCTGCAGCAGCAGCCGCGAATTTTGCTATTGGATGAACCCACAGCCAATCTCGATCCACACCATACGCAGCTGGTTGAAGAGTGGATACTCAAATATCAGCAGCACAGCGGTGCTCCGATATTGTGGGTTACCCATGATCCGCAGCAGCGTCAACGCGTCGGCATGCGCCATTTTGAGATCCATGACAAACAGGTGATGCAGACATGACGCTGATCACCCTGACACCCTTCGATCTGGCTCTCGCCTCATCTCTGGTGATATTGCTGGCGCTGCTTTCGTGGCGTTTGCAGCTTGGAGTAGAGCGGCAATTGCTGATTGCCGCACTGCGCAGTGCAGTGCAGTTGATCCTGATTGGGTTTGTGCTGAAATTACTGTTTGCGCAGTCAAACCCCCTATTCATCGGACTGCTGGCGCTGCTGATGCTATCGGTGGCCGGTTTTGAGGTGATGTCCCGCCAGCAACGGCGTTTTACCGGCTTGTGGGGATACGGCATCGGCGCCCTGTCGATGTTTCTCTCCTCTTTCAGCGTGGCATTGATCACCCTGTGGGTGATACTTC
>DAOUQU010000047.1 GCA_030625445.1 Gammaproteobacteria bacterium | reverse complement strand
CAAACCTGTGTTACTTCGACCGGGTCGATCTTGAGCGCGGGCGTTTCCTTGGGACCAATCGTATCGCCTGCCTCGCCCCTCTTAATTGTTGTAAATTCCATGCCTATCCGGTTGTCTCCCACGGACATCTCTTGTTAGTGTTGCGCGCTTGGTGTCACGCGGTAGCGCCCATCTATGTGGGGCTGTACGAAGGTGCGCGGGCACATCCTGCCGGGCACCACGAATGAAGGGGTCTACAATTCACCGCCTTGGGAGTTATCCGGATAGGCATGGTAAATTCTACCAAATCCTACCCCCCACGCAACTACTACTACAATTTTTACTACATGAACGTCCGCAATGGAGATGACGGCATTCACACGGTGTTATTGAGAAGTTACTCGTATTCCTCGAATGGTGATACAGATCATGCATGCCACGAGCCTGCCGGACTTAGTCGTTGTCCAAAAATAACTTCCCGATCCTGCTTGCCCTGTTGTCCCTCTTCGGCGTTCCAGCAAGAGTTACATAACGCTGCTATGCGCCCCTTGCTGCGCCTTGAAGAGGAACAACATCACTGCGCGATATCGGGAAGTTATTTATGGACAACTCCTTAGGATGATAATATGTCACTACTCTCATTAAGAATGAAGTCGAGAAAAGCACTTGCCGCCAGAGAAAGAGTCTTGCCCTTCAGGTGGACGGCATACCAGCGGCGTATCAACGGAAATTCATCCACATCCAATATGACGATATGCTCTCCGGCCAGCTCTAGGCGCAGACTGTGGCGGGATAAAACAGAGATTCCCAGTCCCGCCATCACCGCCTGCTTGATGGCTTCACTGCTGCCCAGTTGCATATAGGGATTGATCGTGAGGTCATGTTCGGAAAACAGCCGCTCCATTGCCAAACGCGTGCCGGATCCCGGTTCACGCAACAACAGGCGTTGCTGACTCACTTGTTGCAGAGTGATGTTTTCCAATTTGCACAGCGGGTGATCGGGTGGCGATACCACCAGCAATTCATTATCGATAAATGGTTCCGCCTCTACCGCCAACTGCCTGGGAACCTGGCCCATGATCACCAGGTCATCCTGTTTGGACTTCAAACGCTCAAGCACATTGGCTCTGTTGGTGACCACCAGTTGTGGCTCGACCTGCGGATGCCGCGCAATAAAGGCGCCCAGCATATGCGGCATGAAATAGATTGCGGATGTGATGACCGCAATGCGTAATACGCCTTTTATCTCGCCATCGAGCTCGGTGGCTGCATTACTCAGGGAGTCCATTCTGTCGAGGATATCCTGTGCGGCGATATAGACCTCGATTCCGACACTGGTGGGTTGGATCTGGTTGTCGCGCTTCTCCAGCAATGTGTGTCCGAGGGAGTCGTTGAGCTTCTTGATTTGCATCGAGACGGCGGGCTGTGAGAGATGCAATGCCTGTGCGGCGCGGGTGTAGCCGCCGAGGCGCACTACTGTCTCGAAGATCTGCAGCTGGCGCAGGGTGACGTGTCGAATGAGGTTTTCGGCGACGGATCTGGGCATAAGCAATCACTTATATATTAAATAGGAAATATTGATTGTTATTTATGTTGCTATTCTAGCATCATAGCGCTTCGCGGTGAGGTGAACAGCACAGCGCCGCGCCAACTTTTAAAGCTAGGAGATAAATATGGATCAATCCGGTCGTTATGCAGACTTGAGTCTGAAAGAAGAAGATTTGATCGCAGGTGACAATCACATGCTGGTTGCCTACACGATGATACCAATGCCAGGATTTGGTGGTTATCTGGAGACAGCCGCGCATTTTGCCGCTGAGTCATCGACAGGCACTAACGTGGAAGTCTCTACCACAGATGACTTCACCAAGGGCGTTGACGCACTGGTTTATGAGATCGACGAAGCGAAAGGCATCATGAAGATCGCCTATCCTATCGACTTGTTTGACCGTAACATCATCGATGGCCGCAGCATGGTCGTCTCTTTCCTGACTCTTGCTATTGGTAACAACCAGGGCATGGGTGACGTACAGTGCGCGCAGATGGTGGATTTCTATGTGCCGCGCAAACTGATGAAACTCTATGATGGCCCTTCTGTCTCCATCAATGAGTTGTGGTCGCTGCTGGGTCGTGATTACAACGATGGCGGTTACATCGCCGGTACGATCATCAAGCCTAAACTGGGACTGCGTCCCGAGCCGTTTGCCGAAGCTGCTTACCAGTTCTGGCTTGGTGGTGATTTCATCAAGAATGATGAGCCTCAAGGCAACCAGGTTTTCTGTCCTGCCAAGAAGGTCTATCCACTCGTTGCAGATGCAATGAAGCGCGCCCAGGACGAGACAGGTGAAGCTAAAATCTTCTCTGCAAACATCACCGCGGATGACTACCACGAGATGTGTTACCGTGCAGACTTCATCCTGGAGACTTTCGGTGTAGACGCGCCTCGCGTCGCTTTCCTGGTCGATGGTTATGTCGGTGGCCCCGGCATGGTAACGACAGCACGCCGCCAGTATCCTTCCCAGTATCTGCATTATCATCGCGCCGGTCATGGCGCCATCACCTCGCCTTCATCCGTGCGTGGTTATACTGCATTCGTTTTGGCCAAGCTGTCGCGTCTGATGGGCGCTTCCGGCATCCACGTGGGCACCATGGGCTACGGTAAAATGGAAGGCGGTCCAGATGACAGAAACATCGCCTACATGATCGAGCGTGACAGTGCTGACGGCCCCTTCTTTCACCAGGAGTGGTGGGGTATGAAAACCACGACTCCAATCATCTCCGGTGGTATGAATGCGCTGCGTCTGCCCGGATTCTTCGAGAATCTTGGTCATGGCAACGTCATCAACACCTCTGGTGGTGGTTCATACGGTCACATCGACAGCCCTGCTGCCGGCGCCATCTCACTGAAGCAGTCTTATCAGTGCTATAAGGAAGGCGCGGATCCCATCGAGTTCGCGAAAGAGCATAAAGAGTTTGCCCGCGCATTCGAGTCGTTCCCGGGTGATGCCGACCAAATCTATCCTGGCTGGAGAGACAAGCTTGGCGTGCATAAATAAGCCGATGGCTTTTTGTTAGCTTGAACGAGATCAGGCTAATTTTGTAAAACAAAAAGCCCCTGAATCCAGGGGCTTTTTTTTGCTGATTATAATTACCAGGAATTCGCATATGAGCAACATCGAACAATATAAGGTTGCAGCCGAGCCTTTTTATGCTGCACAAGGCAGAGAAGTTGAATGGTACGTAGCGGCTTATGACAAACGTCTGCCGGTCATGGTCAAAGGCCCGACAGGCTGTGGTAAATCACGCTTCATTGAGTACATGGCGTGGAAACTAAAAAAGCCCCTCATTACTGTTGCCTGCAATGAAGATATGACGGCATCAGATCTGGTCGGGCGCTATCTCCTGGATGCCGACGGCACACGCTGGGTTGACGGGCCGTTGACTACCGCCGCAAGAATCGGCGCCATTTGCTATCTGGATGAAATTGTTGAAGCCCGTCAGGATACAACGGTTGTGATCCACCCGTTAACAGACCACCGCCGCGCCCTGCCTCTGGATAAAAAAGGCGAGGTGATCAAGGCGCATGACGATTTTCAACTGGTGATCTCTTACAACCCGGGCTATCAAAGCTTAATGAAGGATCTCAAGCAATCCACCAAGCAGCGTTTTGTGGGCATGGATTTTGATTATGCGCCTGCTGATCTGGAGGCCGCTATTATTATCAAAGAGACAGGCATCGGTGAAGAGATTGCCAAAAAGCTGGTGACTGTCGGGCAAGCCGCACGTCATTTGAAAGGTCATGGGCTGGATGAAGGTATCTCAACCCGTCTGATGGTCTACGCTGCTAATTTGATCGACAGTGGCATTTCAATGACTGATGCCTGCCGTATGGCCATGGTTCGCCCCATCACCGATGATGCAGATATTCGCAGTACGCTGGATCATGCGATTGACGCGGTATTTGCTGAATGATTCAGGTTGTAACTCTTTCCGACAACTGAACGGTCATATCAATTATGAGTACAAACGAACCCGAAACAGCCGCTGAAACGCGTTACCCGGCCTATCGTTCGGCACTCCAGTGCAGTTTTCCGCAACTTGAAGATATATTTGATGACTGCATGGATGAGGCGGTTAAAACGCTTGCCGACAAAGGCATGGCGGACTACCTCGATGGCGCATCGCTGGTGTGCATGATTGGCCGCGGCTTCGAGCCTGTGCTGGTCTACCTCGAAGAGACGCCGCAGATATGCCGCATCGTGGGAGAACAGGCGGCTGAACAGATCGCTCAATGTGTATGGAAGATGAGCCGCACACCCAATGGCATCGCCATCCTGCCATTTTTGCAGGCGCTTCCCTCGGCCGCCAGACGGCTGCGAAGCCAGGAGCAGTTTGACCACTATATCGAGATTGTTTTCGACTTCATGAAGGCAACCACGGGTTCCATTCATGGACATCACACCACCATTCCCAGCCCCGGTCTGACGGATTTTCTGGAAAAATCCCCCTATCTGCTGAACCAGCTCTCCCTCGACGGCATCAAGAACTGGGTCGAGTATGGCGTGCACTACTACACCAGCCATCCTGAACGGCAAAAGGACTACTTCACACTGCAGTCAGCCGACAGCAAGGCGATCCTGCAGCGTGAGCGCCATGGAACCCTGTTTGCAGACAACCAGCGCCGCCTTGATATGTACATGAAATCACTGTGGAATGAGAAAGAACAGCTGATTCCCTACTCCTCGGGCTTTGATGAACTGCGCAAGCCGCAGCCCTATTATGATGCGCTGGGCATCCGCATCCCTGATGTGCTGGATGACAGTGAAACCGGAGTCTCCGGCCTGGATCGTTATCGCGCCACCCTGGCGCACATGTCGGCGCATCGGCGCTGGAGCGGCAAAATAGTCGTCGACAACTACAGCCCGTTCCAACGCATCGGTATCGAATGCCTGGAGGATTGCCGTGTCGACACACTGGCGATGCGCCAGTATCCCGGTCTCTACAAGCTCTTCATGGCGTTGCACCCGCATCCTGATGAGGATGCTTGCAAGTCTGAAGAGGAGTCCTGCATTCGCCATCGTCTCGCCATGCTCTCCTATGCCTGTATGAATCCGCAGCACGGCTACAGGAACGAAGATATTATTGAATTTGCCGGGCGTTTCCATGAAACCATGCAACAGGGCGAATCCAGCCTCAAAGAGATGGCTTCAATCTCGGTCTCCTTTATTGCCCGCACCCGTCGTCAGAGCGATCAACACCATAAAATCTATTTCAAGGATACCGAAGTCAGTTACCGCGATGACAACCGTCACCTGTGGATCTACATCGAAGAGAGTGATGACGAGGAGCTGTTCGAGCAGGAGAAGCAAAAAAACATTGATCAGGAAGTTGACAAGCTGCCGCCACGGCACTATCCCGAGTGGGATTACAAGGCGAAAAACTACCGTCCCGACTGGGTGAGCCTGTATGAAAACCTGCACCCCTCCACCTCTCCGGAAAAAGTCGATGCACTGTTGAGCAAGCACGCAGCCCTGGCAAAACGCATCAAGCAAATGCTTGAGTTGCTCAAACCACAGAATTTCGTGCGTGTCCGCTATCAGGAAGAGGGCAGCGAACTGGATCTGGATGTTGCGATTCGTTCACTGATTGACTACAAGAGCGGGGTGACACCGGATCCGCGCATCAACATGAGCCACAAGCATGATGGACGTGATATCGCAGTGACCCTGTTGGTGGATCTCTCAGCCTCGCTGAATGAAACACCTGAAGGTTGCAGCCAAACCCTGTTGGAACTCAGTCAGGAAGCAGTTGCATTATTAGGCATTGCCATCGATGGATTGGGCGATCCCTTCGCCATTGCCGGTTTTTCATCCAATACCCGTCACGAAGTTCGCTATCAGCACATCAAAGGGTTTAATGAAAAATGGGATGATGAAGTCAAATCACGTCTTTCGGCGATGGAAGCCGGCTACTCAACCCGTATGGGAGCGGCGATCCGCCATGCAGGTCACTATCTGGGGCATCAGGATTCTGACAAGAAATTACTCCTGGTCCTGACAGATGGAGAGCCCTCTGATGTGGATGTGGATGATGAACGCTCACTGATCGAAGATACTGCGATGGCGGTAAAAGAGCTCGATCAGGAAGGCATCTATACCTATTGCATCAACCTTGACCCCCAGGCAGATGAATATGTAGAAGATATCTTTGGAAAGCAGTATACGGTCATTGACAACCTGCAAAGCCTGCCGGAGAAACTCCCGCAATTGTTTATGGCGCTCACTAAGTAGCAGGGCCACATCGAGATTCACGGAGAGTAGAACACGCGGACGTTAAAGCATGGTCATTACTGGCTCAAGGAAGCATATTATTGTGAATCCTGCCATGCCATTTTCTACTTGACGGCTGTGTGAATGTGGTCAATTTGCACCAAAATACTGGAGTTAGATTGTGAAAATGGTTAAGGTATCGCATTTACTGGGAATAAAACGATGAGGATAAGAAAATGAGAAGAATCGCAATTGTGGCTGCCAGCATCTCCTTGCTTTTTCTTTGCACTGCAGTATGGGGTGGAGGAAAAGAAGATCCAGACCTGGTTATCGTCACTGGAGAACACTGGACAACCGCATCCAGGGATGAAAAGGTGGCATATCTTTTTGGCATAGGCAATATGCTTGAAATCGAGCAGGCCATGCAAGGAAAAAATCCGCCCAAACTCATTCGCAACAACAGTGTCGTTCCAGTCCTGATTGAAGGACTCTCCGGTCTGTCGATAACTAAAGTGAGAAAGATGCTCGACCAATGGTATGAGAAAAAGCCAGATCAACTAAATCGATCTGTCATAGAAGTTCTCTATACTGAATTTGCCCTTCCTAATATTAGATCCTAGATAAACGAGAGGAGTAACACCAAATGAAAGTAATCACTATTCCCATACTGGCTATTCTATTATTTGGCTCTGCGGGTTGTACCGATATGACCAGAGAGCAACAGGGGACTCTCTCTGGCGCTGGCATAGGCGCAGCCGCTGGCGCAGGTATTGCCGCACTGTCAGGAGGCAGTGGCTGGACCGGTGCAGCAATCGGTGCTGTAGCAGGTGGAGTTGCCGGAAATATAAAGAGTAAGCAATAGTTTCATCTTCGCATACTCTCGTTCCCATGCTCCAGCGTGGGAATGCATATTAGATAAACCTAAGGGGTTACCGTGCAGGAGCATATATTGCTCTGTTTCGGCAAAAGCGATGAATCACAGAACCCGCTTTCGAGCGGGCTCTGTTTTTTTGGTTAGCTCTCTTGTCGAACTCTCTTTCTTTGCCCATACCCTACAACATCTACCCTTATATCAAAGAGAGATTGAGGGGGATTTCCAGTTAAAATGCAACTTTATAACCGTTAGTTATATGATATGAAAGAGCCATGGAATTCGAAAACAACATATTACAATTAGGTGGTTTTTTCACGGTGACGATCGGAATCATCGTGCTGTTCGTCGGCAAGCGGCTAAACGATGCCGTCGGCTTCCTGCGCGAATTCAGCATTCCGGAACCCGTCACCGGCGGTTTGATTTTTTCGCTGCTGATCGCGCTCCTGTATCTCCTCTCCGGTGTCGAAATTGAGTTCGATCTCGAGGCTCGCGACATCCTGCTTGTCTACTTCTTCACCACCATTGGCATCAATTCGAGTCTGCGGGACCTGATTGAAGGTGGCAAGCCACTGGTGATCCTGCTCGTGATTACCATCAGCTATATGATTGTGCAGAACCTGACGGGTATCACCATAGCCTCTCTCTTCGGCCTGCAGTCACAGGTCGGTATGCTTGGCGGCAGTGTTTCACTCATCGGCGGTCATGGAACAGCGATCGCATGGGCACCGCAAATCGCGGAGGAGTATGGTGTCGTCAACGCCATGGAGATCGGTATTGCCTGCGCCACCTTTGGTCTGATCCTGGCGAGTCTCATGGGCGGCCCGATCGCGAAGTTCCTGATTGCCAGACATGACCTGAAACCGCTCAAAACCGAAGCAGTTGACGTTGGAGTTTCACACGAGAACGACAAAGCCGGCATCGGACATCTCGATTTTCTGGATGCCATCCTTGCGATTCACATAAGCATCATATTCGGTTTTATGCTCAACGAGGGCCTAAAGGAGCTTGGACTCAAGCTACCGCTGTTTGTCACCTGTCTGTTCGCCGCCATCATCATTACCAATGCGGTTCCAAAGTCGCTTCCACGTCTTACCGGAACCGAGTGGCCGACCCGCAAGCCAGCCATTGCCTTGATTGCGGATATTTCACTTGGCACATTCCTGGCGATGTCGCTCATGAGTATGCAGCTTTGGACGCTGGTGGATCTTGCCGGCCCTATCTTCACCATCCTCCTCGCCCAGTTCCTGATAGCGATCCTGGTGACCCTGTTCATCGTCTTCCCGCTCATGGGGAGAAATTACGATGCCGCCGTCGTGTCAGCAGGGTTTGGCGGTATTTCTCTGGGCTCCACTCCCACCGCCATGGCGAACATGTCGGCGGTAGCAAAACGCTACGGCGCTTCGCACCTGGCATTCGTCATCGTGCCTTTAGTGTGTGCATTCTTCATCGACCTGGTTAATGCAGTACTGATACCGTTCTTTCTCTCAAACTTCTGACATCCCGGGCGCAGGCCGGGTCCATACCAGCCTGTCAGCGCCGCTTTCCCTGGATACCGGCATTCGCCGGCATGACGAATAGAATGACTGAATTCGAATTTTCAGCTTTTCTTAGCGCCATTCCAGATTTACTCCTTTTCCTTGAGCATAGCCGCCAGATCCGCAAGTGGATTATGGGTGGTGATGCTTTTCTGCGTATCGGCTGTGCCGCCGGCATATTGCGAATCGGTATAGCGCGAATGCTCGTTGTCATGACAATAGAGGCACAATAGCTCCCAGTTGCTGCCATCCGGCGGGTTATTGTCATGATTGTGGTCTCGATGATGAACCGTCAGCTCCTGAAGATTTTCGCGGTTGAACTCGCGCGCGCACCGGCCGCATACCCACGGATACATCTTCAGTGCTCTTTCACGGTAACCCTTATCTCTCTCTTCCCTGTTAATGCGGGTCTGCGCAACGATTTGGTCGAACTTGTCCGTGGGATTTTCAGATGACATGGTTATGATCCGGTAATGAGTGATTTGAGTTGCTTGCGAAAAAAGCCAAACATCTTAGCATTTATCTGCTGGATTAAGTCGCCCATTGGGCTGGCACACTCTTATATAAAAAGAATTGTATTTCTG
>DAOUQU010000143.1 GCA_030625445.1 Gammaproteobacteria bacterium | reverse complement strand
CGGGAGCGCTGTAGGCATTGATCTCGATGTTGTCACCCTTGATATCGATCACGGTAATATTTCTGCCCGTATCGAGTTTGGTGCCCACCAGAGTGCGTGGTCCGGCGCCAAGGCAGGATTGACTGATGTAGCGGACGCCATCCTTGTAACCGGGATAGTAGGCGTGATGATGGCCGTTGAGATAGAGGTCGACATCGTGTTTTTGTACGATTTTCTCCAGCTCTTTGTCCAGCAGGGCTTCAGCTCCATTCTTGTTGGAGAACGGCCAGATAGGCAGATGGCTGAAGAGAATACGGTGTTTGTATTTGCCGCCCTGCTTTTCGAGGAGATTGTCGAGCCACTTTTTCTGCTCCTTGTCCAGCGCGTGCGTGCGGGTTGCATCGAGAGAGACGAACAAAGTTTTGCCAACCTTGAAGGCGTAGTATAGAGGGTAGTGTTTATCATCGATGAACTTCAGTTTCGGCTTTCTCTTGAGCCACTGCTGTTTGTAGATCTGGCGCTCCAGCTTGAATTTGCTGTATTCCGACGCATCATGGTTTCCAGGTGTCACCGCCATCAGCAGCTTTGCTGACGCAATGGGAGTCGTCACATGTTGATGAAAACTTTTCCACATGCTCTCGATCGCCGGTTTTTTCAGCAGGTTGGTGCGCTGACCGGCAATCATGTCGCCGGTGTTGATGATGATATCCGGTTTGAGCTGGATGACGCGCTGCACGGCATTGTCCACATCCTTGCTGTATTTCGTCGAGCCAAAACTGCCGTTGAAATCCGAGATAACCACGATGCGTTGCGCCCAGGCTGATTCGACGCCGAGGAGGAGGATGCACGCAAGCAATATATTATTGATGAATGTGTCACGCATATTTTGTTCCAGATGTGGAATGTATCTATGGATGCTTTGATTTATTCATACAATCCTGTCATTGCAAGGGAGACCAAGAGCCAGTCTGACGTGGTATGAAAAAAACATTTTCCGTAGGAGCGGTCGTCTGACCGCGAAATGCACTCTATGGCTTGTCACAGTTGAGACGTTTTGAACTGCTGCTCTTTTTCGCAAAAAACTTGTCCGGGTTCAGATCAAAACGCAGTTTTTTCTCTTTGCAACTCCCCTTCAGAATAGCAGCAGCATGATTCGTGTTAGTGACGATCTGCTGAAGCTGCTTCTCGTTCAGGCCAAAGCTATTTTTTACGTAGGCATAGAGCTTTCCCTTACTGGAGAAATCCTTGTCCAGCTTGATCAACTGCTTGTAGGTGTCGGGATTGAAGTGTCTTATCTTCTCCAGCATTTTGGTTTTTTTCGTAAAGTTGCTATAGGATTTGCGGCCGCCGGCGTCATTATCATTCAGGAAGGTTTCCTGAATGCGTAACGGTTTGTGTTTGGCCAGATTTTTCGCGGGCGTTTTGGTCCTGGCGTGCTTCTTACGTACGCTCGAGCCCTTTTTCCAGTACCAGTACTCTTCGTAATCGATGTTGCCAACGCGATCCTGCTGACTGAAGATGTAGTCCAGCAGGGTGATTTCCGTCAGATCCTGCATCCAGTAGACCATCTGCTGGTCGGAGATCTCTGATTTGATCGCCTTCTTGATGATGTGATCTTTTGATGCCTTTTCAATGCCCTCACGAATCGCTTTTTTCAGCGGCTCTGAACTGCGCAGTGCAAGAAATGGCGGTGTCTTCTGGAAATCGTTGTTTTGACCAACGCCCCAGCCGGATTTGCGGGTGCCATTCATCAATACGCCATAGCGCTTGCCGGGAGAGTGCAGCAGCACCCCGTAGATCTGTTTGCGATCCCTGGTAAAGAGTTCATCCGTTGGTTTATACAGCTCCGGTTTTTGCTGGACCTTTTTCATATCCAGCCATGCCTCATGGATCATGCCCTTTTTTCGCGAGGTGAGCTTGACGCCGCGTTGAGTGACCCGTTGAAGATGCTCTTTGTTGCTCATGGTTCGCTGCACAGCCACCGGCACGTGGATATGCGTATCGAAATAGCGCGAGAAGTGATAGTAGAGCAGTGACGCAGTCGAGAAGGTACCGCTGGTGCCTTTCATGTTCATGGTGTTTTTGAACTTGAGGTGCTTTCCAGTTGCATAGTTTGCGGCTGACTTGCCCTTGGAACAGACTGATGCTTCAAATTTTTTCGTCTTGCCCTTGTAGGGTCCGGCAGAGAGCCGGTAGATGATGGTTCCCGGACTGGTGCTCCAGATCTTGGGGCACATTGCGATGTTTTTGTTGTAGAGATCAATTTTGCAATACGCCTGCTCCTCCTTGATGTCCTTGGAGGAGTATTCTCCTCCAGGCATCTGCTCAAGAATCACACAGCGTTCCTCTACCTTGTTTGGGGAGGTATGCGTGACAACGGTTCCGCCGGTGACGGCAGCAGCAGAGAGGTTTCCGGATATGCTGAGCAGCGTCAGCGCTGAGAGAGATATGTATGTTTTCATTGTTGTTGAAAAGAACATTGAGTGTCAGGTGATGATGATATCGCTGTTTATGATACCGCATTCCATTACTCACTGCGCAAAGCATCAACCGGCAGCAGCGCGGCAGCTCGACGCGCAGGCAGCAGTCCTGAAAAAACACCTGTAAGGATGGCGATGATCCCGGCCAGGAGCAGGTAATCCCAGGCAATGGCGACCGGCAGGGCGGGGATCATCAAATGCAGTATCCAGGCGATGGCCAGGCCGGCTGCCATGCCGGCGAGTCCGCCGACGCAGGAGAGAGTTGCCGCTTCCAGCAGAAACAGCATTGAAATTTGGGATCTCGAGGCGCCCAGTGCGCGCAGCAGACCGATCTCCCTGATGCGCTCATTCACTGCAATGCTCATGATGGTAAAGATGCCGACACCACCGACCAGCAGGGAGATGCCGCCCAGGGCTGCGACCACGGCGGTGAGCAGATCCAGAATCGAGCCGAGTGTCTGAAGCATGTCGTTCTGTGTAATGATGGTGAAGTCCTCTGTTCCATGCCGCTCGATGAGGCGTTTTTTGATCGCCTCGACGATGGTTGATTCATCAAAATTGCCGTCGTAGAGCAGATCGATCTCCATCAGGCTGTCACGGTTGAAGAGTGACAGTGCGCGATTGACCGGAATGTAGACAGCATCATCCAGGTCGAATCCAAGCACCTGCCCCTTGCTCTCCATGACGCCGATGACGCGAAATCGCTGCTGCCCGATACGGATGCGCTGTCCCAGCGGATTGCTGTCAGGAAACAGCTCTTGTTTGAGGCGATGACCGATGACAGCGAGATTACGCGCCTGCTGCTGCGGATCATGCGGCAGAAATTGCCCCTGGCCGATGTTGATCTGCCAGGTCTGCGGCACTTCATGATTGACGCCGATGACATAGACCCAGCGGCTGAGTTTACCAGCCTCTACCTGTGCATTTCCCTGGGAGACAGGCACGGATGTGCGGATACCCTTGATCTTTCTGAGGCTCTCCGCATCCTCGATGGAGAGCGGCCGCACATTGCTGATGACCGCTCCGGAGATTCCCATGGTGGTGGTGCGCCCGGGGGAGACGCCGATAATATGCGTGCCGAACTGGGTAAACTGCCCCAGAATGTACTCCCGCGCGCCGCCGCCAAGCGCCGTGAGCAGAATCACGGCGGCAATCCCGACAGCAATGCCGAGCGCTGTCAACAGGCTGCGCATCCGGCTGAAATGCAGACTGGAGAAGGCGAGCCTGAAATAATCTGCAAAACGCATCTTCTTATCCCGAAAGCGCAGTCACGGGATCGAGACGGGAGGCCTTGCGCGCCGGAATGCCGCCGAACAGCAGGCCGGTCGCCAGTGTTACCAGCAGTGCGGCGGCAATGGCCCACAACGGAGTCTGAATCGGAAAATCAGGCAGCAGATGTCCAATCAGCTGTTTGCTTCCCAGGCCAATAATCAGGCCCAGCACACCGCCGGCCAGTGACAACATCAGCGCCTCGCTGAGAAACAGCTGCATCACCTGCCGGGTCGGGGCGCCAAGCGCCTTCAGCAGGCCGATCTCTTCACGCCGCTGGCTGACAGAGACCAGCATCACGTTCATGATCAGGATGCCTGCAACGATGAGGCTGATGGCGGCAATGCCCGCCACAGCCCAGGTCAGCATTTGCAGAATATCGTCAACGGTGCCGATGAGCGCATCCTGGGTGATCACGGTGATATCGTCGTCGCCGTCATGGCGCTGGCGAATGATGCGCAGGATATCCTTCTCGGCTGCAGCGAGCGCCTGCTGATGCTGCGCCCGGATCAGAATGCGAAACAGTGAAGGCGCATTGAAGAGGTTGCGGGCGCTGGCGACCGGAATCAGCACCATGTCGCTCATATCCATTCCCAGTGACTGCCCCTTGGGCGAGAGAACGCCGATAACGCGAAAGCGCCGGTCGCCGATGCGCAGCCACTCCCCCAGGGGGTTGTGATGATCGAACAGCTCGCGGGAGAGTTTTTGACCCAGAATGCAGATGGATGCAGCAATGCGCGGATTCGTGTCGGGAAACGCACTTCCAAGCGCAAGCTGCAGTTCGCGTACATCCAGTATGGAACGGGTTGAGCCCATGACCGAGACTTCCCGCTCCCTGGAGCCGTAAGAGACCGATGCTGCGCCAAATATAATGGGAGCGACTGAGCGAATCGCAGGAGAGTGCTGCAGTGCCAGGGCGTCATCCAGTGTCAGGTCGCGCGGTGTGGTTCCCAACAGCGGCGGCAGTCCGCCGGTGGTTTCACTGCGTCCCGGCAGTACGATCAGCACATTGGCTCCCAGCATCCTGAACTGCGCGCCGACGAACTGGCGTGCGCCTTCTCCCAGTGATGTCAGGATGATGACCGAGGCGACACCGATCGCCATTGCCAGCAGAATCAGGGCGGTGCGCAGTGGATAGGCGCTCAGCGCCATGCGGCTGAAGCGAAAAGTGTCAGCGGCTCTCATGATG
>DAOUQU010000387.1 GCA_030625445.1 Gammaproteobacteria bacterium | reverse complement strand
ATCGTAGTGATCGCCTCCATTGGCACTGAGGCGCAAACACGCCTCGTCTCCCAGGCCTACCTGATGAAAAAAGCAGTGGTCGCAACACGCATCGGGGGACTTCCGGAGATGGTGCATGATGAGGAGACAGGGCTGCTGTGTGAAGCAAAGAGCGGTGATGCGCTCACCGCATCGATTCACCGGCTGCTTGATAACAGGCAATTGCGAACAGAGCTAACGGACAACGCCTATGCCTATGCGCTGCAGCACATGACCATCGACCTGATGATGCAGGAGATGATCACCGTGTACGAACAAACCCTAAATGGAGCGCCCGGAGATGTATAGCAGATGCGTATTCTGATTATTAAATTGAAGCATATCGGCGATACCCTGCTGATGACTCCCACGATTCGATGGCTCAGGAAAGAGTATCCCGATGCACTCATCGATGTCGTGATCAGGAGCGGCACTGAGTCGGTACTGGCGAACAACCCGGACATTTCAAATATTTTCCTGGTGGCGCGGCCGGAAACCGACAAGAGATCATGGAGCGACACAGCGGGGAGTTTGCAAACCGCCTTGCGAATATTAACGGGGCCCAGATACGACTATGCATTCGACCTCTCCAACTCTGATCGCGCCAAGCAGCTGGTGTTTTTATCCCGGGCGCGGATTCGGGGAATCAATGACTGGAATGCCAGGCTTGGCGTCAAACGCAAGCTGTTCAATGCATTCTCCTCTTTCCACTGGAGAGAGAGCCACCAGGTTGAAAAAGATTTTCGCACGGTAGCTGACATTTTCGGCAGCCAGGCAGAGCCAGGTCCGCTGGTGATGCTGCCGCCTGCCGACACCTCCGCAATCGAGGCCGCTTTACCTGGAATACAGCTGGACAAGCCCTATGCAGTGTTTCATCCAACCAGCCGCTGGGCGTATAAACAGTGGGATCAACTCCGCTGGGCTGAACTCGCCGCATGGCTTCAGAAAAAAAGGGGGCTGCAGATCATTCTCTCGGTTGGCCCGGATGCGAAAGAGATTGAATATGCCGACAGCATCAGGCATGCCTGTAGTGGCGTCGTTTCCGCAGGAGGCCGACTCACCCTGCCCCAAATTGCAGCCCTGTTGCAGGGAGCGCACCTTTTTGTCGGCATCGACACCGCTGTCATGCATATCTCCGCCGCCATGCAAACCCCGACAGTCGCACTTTTCGGAGCCAATAACGAGCGCAACTGGAGACCATGGAAATGTCATCACCGATTGGTCCTGGGCGATTGCAGCTGCAAGAAGAACAAAAAAATGGTTTGCGACAAGTCACGCATTCTTCCCTGCATGGACGCAATTTCCCTGCAGCAGGTTATCGAGAATATCGAGATACTGCTTGATGATTGATGTAGTATCTCAATAATTAACAAGACCAACTTTCAGATTGACAAGGCATGAAAGAGATTATTTTCTCTCGCCAAGACGCAAAGCTTCCGCGTCCTGCTCACGCCCCTGACCTACATCCATGTAGGCCAAGACCGCAAAGGTTTTTCTTGGCGAGCTTTGCGCCTTTGCGAGAGTCATTATGGAAAATTGACTCATTTGTAAATATGGTATGCACTCAAGGTTTACCAGGTGCATTGAGAACACATTTCCGGAAATTAATGAATAACCAACCTCTACATATTGTGCACACCGAAGCCTCCTGTGGTTGGGGCGGTCAGGAGATCCGTATTCTCAGCGAGGCGACAGGCCTGCGCGACCGCGGTCACCGTGTCGAGTTGCTGTGCCCCGGCGATGCGCCGATTTTTGAAGCCGCCCGCGACCTGGGATTGACAGCAACAGCACTTGAAATTGGG
>DAOUQU010000069.1 GCA_030625445.1 Gammaproteobacteria bacterium | reverse complement strand
CCAATTCATCTGCTCTATCCGTCATGCCGGCGAATGCCGGTATCCAGGGAATACGGCACTCATAGGCGGGGATGGATCCCGGCATTCGCCGGGATGACAGTGGTATTTGGTTTAACTTAGCGCATTCCGCCAAACCACCTAAAACCTAAAACCTAAAACTTAAAACCTAACCACCTACCTCTTCCTGCGCTTGTCTACCGCCTCCGCAAGTATCTCCAATAACGGCATCGTCTCATCCCACCCAATACAGGCATCGGTAACGCTTTGTCCGTAAACCAGATCATGACCGCCATTAAGGGATTGCTGGCCGCCGACAAGGTGGCTTTCGATCATGGCTCCGAAGATGCGATGATCGCCGTTCGCAATCTGTGCGGCAACATCTTTTCCAACGTCGATCTGGCGTTGGTGCTGTTTCTTGCTGTTGGCATGACTGAAGTCGATCATCAGCTTGGGATCAAGACCTGCGCTCTCCATCTCTGATGCGGCTATATTGATACTCTCGGTATCATAGTTGGGACGATCGCCACCTCTGAGGATCACGTGGCAATCATTGTTGCCGGTGGTCGAAAATATCGCAGAGTGCCCCGATTTTGTCAGCGACATGAAGTGGTGCGGGCGTTGTGCGGCGCCAATTGCATCAATTGCAATCTGCAGACGACCATCTGTTCCATTCTTGAATCCAACGGGGGTCGATAGCCCTGAGGCAAGCTCACGATGCCCCTGGCTCTCGGTTGTACGTGCTCCAATAGCACCCCAGGTAATCAGGTCGGCAACATACTGGGGGCTGATCAGGTCGAGGAACTCCGTTGCAGTCGGCAGACCCATCTCATTGATTTTCAGAAGCAGATCGCGAGCCACGTGCAACCCTTTGTTGATCTCGAACGAGCCATCGAGGTGTGGATCGTTGATCAGCCCTTTCCAGCCAACCGTGGTGCGGGGCTTCTCAAAATAGACCCGCATGATGATAATCAGCTGATTCTCAAGTTTTTTCTGCAGGGCTCTGAGTTTGCCGGCATATTCCAGGGCTGCTTTAGGATCGTGTACCGAACACGGGCCGACGATAACAACCAGGCGGTCATCCTCATTATGCAGAACCTTGTGCACGTTGAGGCGATTGTCATGCACGGTGCGTGCGGCCGCCTCAGTGACAGGGAATGCCTCATGCACGGATGCCGGAGAGGCGACCTCCCTGATCTTCTGTATGCGCAGATCGTCAGTTTGATAGATAGTCATTGAGTGTAAAGTTGTCAACAAGCAAATAAGCTTTTCATTATAAGGCCTGAAGGTTCAAAAGAGAAAGCAAACCTGAGCAAAATCAGTGCCGGAGGTGTTTTTACATTAACAGCAGAAGAAGATCCGCTAAATATAGTGAGCATATAGCCACGGCCAAAATTTCGGGTTTTTCCCTATAGAAACGGTTCAAATGGGGTGCTATTCTAAAGTCATTCACAAAAGATAATTGATAATTATCAACATGAATGCCAAAGGAGAAAATAAAATGATACGCAATCTGGTTGAGATGGTTTTCTGGTCAGCGACGATCGCGGTCACTGTTGGACTCTACATGAGTGCAGTGACAAACGCGGAAACTGAAACTGTCGCATCACATGATGCGGCGATACAGCTGGTGCAGAGTGATTGAGATCCGCACTTGAGTGAACTAACACAACCCCGGCCATCGAGCCGGGTTTTTTGTGGCATGAGCAATGGGTGTGAAGGTGATGTGATATCGGTAGCTATTAAATATCCAGATTGGTGTTGTATATAGTGCTACATTTTGCAGGTACAAATTTTTTAGAGTGTCAACAAGCACCCGAAGCTTTCTCCCATGTGCCATTCTCTTCCTTGAATTTCAACCACTCCTGATAGTCAGACCTATCCAGTTTGCGCAGGCGGTCTACCTCATCCATGTATACAGAAGAACGGTTGATTGTCTGGCGGTACATATGACGAATCAGGTAATCAACATTACGGTGAACGGCTTTACCCTTTTCCCACTGGGCTACGGACTGGTCACTCTTGCCGAAATATTCACCAAAAGATTTTTGGGACAAATCCAACTCGACACGCAGGAAGCGTAATTCGTTACCGTTGAGGGGAGAGGTTTTATCAACGAGAACACTGGCAATGGTTTTGTGCAGACCATCAAGGTCATCGATGGACAGACCTTTTCCATAGGGTGTCTCGATTTCATCATAGCCATTTTCAAGCCAGACATTTTTCAGTCCGCAATCTGTGTACTGATAGCAGTTTTTTACTTCTTCAATAGTGTCCATTGCTCACCTCTTTAACAAATACATTCCACTCTTGTTTCTCGTTTTGATAGAGCACCACGGTGATGTAAATTTCCTGTCCAGAGTCGATGCGCTCCATCTGATATTCCCAGTGTCCAAGCTCAGTCGGCACGGGTTTGCCTGTCATCTCCCCATCGTCAAGACATCGAATCACTTGTCTTCGCAGCACAACATGCGGCCATTTATCTTCTGCAAATCTATTGGGAAGGATGTGTCTGGTGTCAGTATCCCTGATGATTTTAAGAGCCGATTCTTTTGATAGTTTGAATGGGACTACTGCCATCTGCGTTGTGCGTTCATGATGGGGACCTATAGAAACTATAGGTCAGCGCTTAGTGGAAAGCAAGTAGTATCACTACTCTCCTTTTCACAGCCCGGCTATTGAGCCGGGTTTAGCATGGGCGGCGCAAAAGGTGACAAGTAGGTAACAAGTTTATTTTTCAGGAGTCGGAAAATCCTATAACTACTTGAAATAATTGGTCGGGATGAGAGGATTCGAACCTCCGGCCCCTGCCTCCCGAAGGCAGTGCTCTACCAGGCTGAGCTACACCCCGATGGTGTGGGTTTTTTCCGGATTGCTCCGGAGTTGATTAGCTGGCGCGGCGCACGGAAAATTCAGCCAGTTCTGCGAGTGCGTCACGGTAGGCTGATGGTGGAAGAGTTTCCAGCGCCTCGATGGCTTTTTGTGAATGCTCGATCGCAACCTGCATAGTGTAAGCGATTGCATCAGAGCTTTCAATTGCGCGTGTTACTGCCTCGATATGTTCCCGCCCGCCGTTTTCGATGGCGTTGCGGATGACCGCGGCCTGATCTTCGGGTGCGGTTTGCATGGCGCGAATCAGGGGCAGGGTCGGTTTGCCTTCGTCGAGGTCGTCACCGATATTCTTGCCGATATTCTTGCCGCTGTAATCGAGTGCATCATCGATGATCTGGAATGCGATCCCCAACTCCATGCCATAGTCTGCAAGTGCCTGCTCCGTCTCTGTGCCAGCTTCGGTAATTACTGCGGCAAGACGTGTTCCCGCTTCAAACAGGGTTGCTGTTTTTCTAACGATCACCTCGACATACTGCTCTTCAGTGATGTCCGGATTGTTGCAGTTCATCAGCTGCAGCACTTCACCCTCGGCAATGCGGTTGGTTGCATGCGAGAGGATATCCATGACGCGCATCTGCTGCACAGCGACCATCATCTCGAAGGCGCGTGAATAGAGAAAATCGCCAACCAGGACGCTGACTGCATTGCCCCATACGGCGTTGGCGGTCTCCTGGTCGCGGCGCAGGTCAGAGTGGTCTATTACATCGTCATGCAGCAGGGTTGCGGTATGGATGAATTCGATGATGGCTGCGATATCGATGTGTTTGCCGCCCTGATAACCGACGGCCTTTGCAGCGATCAATACCAGCATTGGCCGCAGCCGTTTACCGCCGCCATTGATAATGTGATGGCCGATCTGATTGATCAGAACGATATCCGAGTGCAGTTGACTCAGGATGAAGTCGTTGACCTTGATCATTTCGTCTGCAACCAGACTTTGTGCTTTTGTATCACTCATATTACGTTTATTATAACCGTGGCGGGTGAATGCTATGTAGCTCAAGTTGAATTATCAAGCATTATTTTTTTGAATTCCCCGAATCCCGGCATTTGCCGGGATGAAGCGGTTTCAAAGTGAGAGCGTTTCTGGGCGCTAACTCAAGGATTACTAGTGGAGTGGGGTCATGGCAGTCGTTGAAAAAAGTGCGTTGGTGCACCACTCCGCAGCCGAGATGTTTCGGCTGGTCTATGCTGTCGAGGACTATCAGGAGTTTCTGCCCTGGTGCCGTTCTTCCAGAATGGTTTCTGAAGACCGGGAAGGGTGTCAGATTTGCGGTGAGATCGAGGTTGCGCGCGCCGGTGTGGTGCAGTCATTCACAACATGCAACCGCTATGTTGAGGATGAGTCGATGCAGATCGATCTGCAAGAGGGGCCTTTCACTCACCTGCACGGTATGTGGGAGTTTACGCCTCTCAGGGAGAATGCCAGCAAGATTGCACTGCGTCTCGAGTTTGAATTTTCGGGTAAACTGATGACGATGGCATTCGGCGCAGTGTTTGCGCATCTTGCCAATTCGATGGTTGACTCATTTTGTAAAAGGGCGGAAGAGGTTTACAGTGGAAAATAATCTGATACATGTTGAAGTCGCTCATGCGCTGGAAGGACGGCAATTGATCCTGCCAGTGGAGGCGCAGCAGGGAATTACTGCCTCAGAGGCGATTGAGCAGTCAGGCATACTGCAGGAGTTTACCGATATCGACCTTGGCAAGAGCCGCCTGGGCATTTTCGGCAAAGTATCCAAAGCGGATGCAGTACTGCAGGATGGTGATCGCGTCGAGATCTATCGACCGTTGATTGCCGATCCCAAAGAGGCGCGCAAGAAGCGTGCAGCAGAGGGGAAAGCGTTGAAAAACCGTGCCCGCAAAACTCCAACAAAAGCCTGATATGCCGGTTAATACATCTCCCCCCGATGTCGTTGCTGCCATTGACCTTGGCTCCAACAGCTTTCACATGATCGTCGCTCGCCTGGACGACTCGGGTACCTTGTCGATTATCGACAGATTGCGTGAACCGGTGCGGCTTGGCGGCGGCCTGACAAAAAAGGGCAAACTGAATCCAGCCGCCTGCAAGCGTGGACTGGAGACGCTGCAGCGGTTTTCACAGCGTCTGCGTTCCCTGCCGCCGGGCACGGTGCGTGTGGTGGGGACCAACACCCTGCGTGTGGCTTCAAATTCCGCCAGGTTTGTCGAGGATGCCGAGAAACTGCTTGGCCATCCGATCGAAATCATCGCCGGTCGTGAAGAGGCGCGCCTGATCTATCTCGGCGTTGCCCATGGGCGGGAGATGCGGGAAGGCAAGCGCCTGGTGGTCGATATTGGCGGCGGCAGCACCGAACTGATTATTGGTGAAGGTTTTCAAAGTCGCTTTCGGGAGAGTCTGCTGGCCGGCTGCGTCAGTTCCAGCAAGCGATTTTTCGGTGATGGCGAGATCAGCCGCGAGCAGATGAAGCGCGCAGTCATGGAGGCGCGTCTCACCATCTATCCAATAGCAAGCAGATTCTGGGCGGATAACTGGGAAGAGGCGATAGGCTGCTCCGGAACCATCAAGGCGATCCGCAATATCACCCATGCGCAGGGGTGGTGCGACAGTGGTGTGACGCGTGAAAGCCTCTACCGGCTGCGTGATGCGCTGATTAAAGCCGGGCATATCGACAAGCTTGAACTGGAGATGCTGGAGGATGATCGCAAGGCGGTGCTGGCGGGTGGATTGGCGGTTCTCATCGGTCTCTTTGAAACCCTCGATATCGATGAGATGCGTGTCTCGGAGCAGTCGCTGCGCGAGGGGCTGCTGTACGACCTGGTGGGAAGAATCAACCATGCCGATGCCCGCGCTGCTTCTGTTCAGTCAGCTACAGGCCGCTGGAGTATCGATCAACTGCAGGCGCAGAGAGTCGCTGTGAGCGCTGACCGGCTCTTCCAGGCAGCCAGGAAGTCATGGAAGCTGGATGATGACGCCCGCGATCTCCTCTCATGGGCAGCACAGCTGCATGAGATCGGACTTCAGGTTTCACATGGCCAGTATCACAAACACGGTGCATATATTCTCTTCAATGCGGATCTGCCGGGTTTTTCACGCCAGGAGCAGGCGTTGCTGGCAACGCTGGTGTTGAATCATCGCCGCAAGTTTCATCGTGCGGCATTTGATGAATTGGTGAAACGCCTGAGAAAACAGGGGAGACACCTGTGCGTATTGCTGCGACTGGCCGTGTTGTTGCATCGTGGCCGCACGGCGGACCAGGTTCCGGATATCGGATTGAGCCTCTCCGGCAAACACATCAAGCTGCAGTTTCCCGACGGCTGGCTGTCACAGCATATGCTGACACAGGCAGATCTTGAGCGCGAGCAGGGTTATCTGAAAAAAGCAGGGTTTAAGCTGGGATTCAGCTGAAAGTATGTCATTGCGAGGAGTGAAACGACGCGGCAATCCTGGTGTTCCTCGTTCCCACGCTCCTGCGTAGGAATGCAGATCAAGCTTCGAATATAACTCTGTATGCATTCCCACCGGGGACGGTGGGAACGAGAGGAATGACGGTCACTTGCGGTGCAATGCGCTCCGCTTATTGACACCCTACGCACGCAATGAGGGCCACTTTTTTCACCACAGATGCACACAGATAAACACAGATGAAAAGATATCAATATCTGTGTCTATCCTCGTTCCCACGCTCCTGCGTGGAAACGAGACATGGTTTACTCAGTCCTCGCTACTCAGCACTCACTACATCCTACAATGAAACTGCAATTTCATGGGCCAACTCACCGACCAGGTCGCTCATGAGGCTGACAATGGTATCAAAATCATCTTCCGCTGCGTTGTTGTCAAGGCTTTGCTGCAGACGGGCAGTGGCGACCTTGCGCTGTTCTCCCTGCTTGTCAAGCACACGCCAGCGCGCATCGAGATAGACTGTTCTGCCATCTGCAATGAAACGAGTCACGTGCACCACGATCTGCCGGTCGACTGAGTGCGGTCGATCCCAGGGATAGATCTCGATATGGCTCTTTTGCAGCTGCATGCCAAGATCTGTCGCCAGTACATCGGTAAAGTTGTTCTCCAGGGAGCCGGCCCAGCGATGTTGCTTGTTCGACTTCAGTTGAGTCTCCCCGGTCTGCGTGAAGATATGTGCACGGGAGAGATACTCGGGGAGTTCAATCGGGCCGATTCCAATGTTGAGATGGCGATGAGCGGGTACGCTTTCGGCTGAAGAGGAGGGCATCAGCAGATAGTAGTGAATTCCGCCCCCCGGATTAGAGACACAGCCGTAACCAAGGAGCAGGATAAGGGGTAAAAGAATCAGTCTTTTATAAAACATTTCCGTAATATCTCAATAACTATGGGAATTTCTCAATAACACCGTGCATGTGAATAAAATGCTATCGCATTTAATCGTGGTCAGAAGACCACTCCCACATCTGACGCCACATAGAACCGTAGCGGTCTTCTGGCCGCGAAATGCACGGGGTTATTGAGAAGTTACCGACATTGTGGCTAAATCTTACTCTGGCATCAAGAAATGTCTAATGCATTATTTTCATCATACCGATAATACAAATGCATCATGATGAAGCCATGCTTCGCCGGGCGAAGCTCTACATGCAGTTGCTCAAAGAGATTGAACATGAACAGGCAAAACGGAACCATGAACTGATGAATCAATTAGTTCCGGAATACACTGCGCAGTAGGTTTTTTATCTATAGAGAACTGGCATGTCTAG